>CATMBH010000092.1:0-5975 GCA_950063985.1 uncultured Fidelibacterota bacterium | reverse complement strand
CGCATGTATGAACAATATCATCCCCTGGGAATTGTAGGAGTTATATCTGCTTTTAATTTTCCTGTTGCGGTTTGGGCATGGAATGCCTTTCTTGCAGCTGTTTGTGGTGATATCACAGTATGGAAGCCTTCTTCCAAAGCTCCCTTATGCGGAATTGCTATCCAGAATATTTGCAATGAAGTTTTGGAACGGGAAGGGTATAAAGGTATATTCAGTTTAATTATTGGCAGGGGTTCAATTATTGGGGAAAGACTGATTAATGATACTAGAGTCCCTCTTATTTCTGCTACGGGCAGTACGCGAATGGGTAAACGAATTGGCGGTGTTGTTGGTGAACGATTGGGGAAAACCATTTTGGAGTTAGGGGGCAACAATGCAATTATTGTGGATGAAACGTCAAAAATGGACATGGTGGTACCTGCCATATTGTTTGGGGCAGTGGGAACTGCCGGGCAAAGGTGTACCAGTACCAGAAGAATAATTGTCCATTCCAGTTTATATGATGGATTGGTGGAAAAATTAACCAAAGCATATGCGCAGGTTAAAATTGGAGATCCCTTAGATGCATCTACATTAATGGGACCCCTAATTGATCAGGGTGCAGTAGATGATTATTTATTGGCACTAGAAAAAGTAAAGCAGGAAGGTGGAGAAATATTATGTGGTGGTGAGGCTGTTGCAGGCGATGGATTTTATGTATTGCCAACTATTGTAAAAGCTGAAAATAGCTATAAAATTGTACAGGAGGAAACCTTTGCCCCTATTTTATACATTATTCCCTATGATACTTTAAATGAAGCAATTCAATTACATAATGGCGTTCCCCAGGGATTGTCTTCAGCCATATTTACTACTAATGTATTGAACTCAGAAGCGTTTCTTTCCCATGAGGGTAGCGATTGTGGAATTGCCAATGTGAATATTGGTACTTCAGGTGCTGAAATTGGGGGAGCATTTGGTGGAGAAAAAGATACGGGCGGCGGCAGAGAATCCGGTTCGGATGCGTGGAAAGGTTATATGCGCCGGCAGACAAATACGGTTAATTGGAGTACAGAACTACCCTTGGCGCAGGGTATTAAATTTGAAATTGGGAGTTAATTTAATGGAAAATGAATTGGTCGTTGCAATGAAAGATGTAAGAGCAACCTTAGGTAAACATATTTTAGCCGATGGCTTTGAACCAGTGATGGATTTAGAAAAAAGTCATGGCTCCTGGCTGGTGGATGAACGGGATGGGGCTGAATATTTGGATATGTTTTCTATGTTTGCATCTGGTGCAGTTGGGTATAATCATCCCGATATTCTTGCAAAACGAGATCGGCTGGCTATCTCCGCTCAAAACAAACCAACCCTCTCAGATGTCTATAATTCATACTATGCTGATTTTATGGAAACTTTTTCCAATACTGCTATGCCGGATTATTTACTTCACACATTTTTCATTGAAGGCGGCGCATTGGGAGTTGAAAACGCTTTAAAAGTGGCATTTGACTGGAAAGTCCGTAAGAATATGAGTAATGGAAAAGGGGAGAAAGGGAGCAGAATTATACATTTTAATCAAGCGTTTCATGGGAGAACCGGCTACACACTTTCCCTGACCAATACAACGGACCCCAGAAAAACCATGTATTTCCCCAAATTTGACTGGCCACGAGTGTTAAATCCAAAAATCACGTTTCCCTTGGATGAAGCGTCTGTTGCAGAAGCAGAAATCCAATCTATTGCCGAAATCAAGGCCGCTATTCATGCAAATCTTAATGATATTGCCGCATTGATCATCGAACCGATTCAAGGCGAAGGCGGCGATAATCATTTTCGGGAAGAATTCTTTCGCGCATTGAGAACTATTTGTGATGAAAATGAAATCCTATTCATTTTTGATGAAGTTCAAACTGGTATTGGATTAACAGGTAAAATGTGGGCACACCAGCTTTATGGTGAGGATTGCCGTCCGGATATTATCAGTTTTGGTAAGAAAACCCAGATCTGTGGAATTTTTGTTTCTGACCGGGTAGATGAAGTGGAAAACAATGTATTTCATGAATCCAGCCGTTTGAATTCCACTTTTGGTGGAAATATAGCTGATATGGTTCGCTTTACTCTTTATTTGGAAGTCATTGAAAAGGAAGGTTTAGTTCAAACAGCTGCGGAAAATGGTAAATATGTCTTGGATAAAATCCATGCACTCCAGAAAAAATATGGGGATGTTGTATCAAATTCCCGCGGGAAGGGACATTTCTGTGCCTTTGATTTACCCAATAGCGACATACAGGATAATCTGTTATCATTGATTGCTGATGAAGGCGCTCTCATGCTCGGTTGCGGCACGCATTCCATACGCTTCCGTCCTCACTTGAATATAAGCCAAGACGAAATTGATACCGGATTTGAAATGATAGAAAAAGCCATACAAAAACTGTGACAGCAGGAAAAAATGTTGGAACATTATATATAGTTGCCACACCTATTGGCAACTTGAAGGATTTCACTTATCGGGCGGTGGAAACATTACAGAATGTTCAGCTGATTGCAGCAGAAGATACACGGCATTCCAGGAAACTTCTTCTGCATTATAAAATAGGTACACCAACTATAAGCTACTTTGAACATAACCGCTTTACGCGTATTCCAAAAATTATTAAAACTCTGCACATGGGTTCTGACGTAGCCATCATCACAGATGCGGGAACTCCGGGTGTCAGTGATCCGGCATACAAACTGGTTCGCGCTGCCATTGAAGAAGGTTTAAGAGTAGAAGCCATCCCCGGCAGTTCTGCACTACTGGCAGCCTTGGTATCTTCTGGTTTACCTACGGATCGATTCTTATTTGAGGGTTTTATTCCATCAAAAAAAGGGCGTAAGAAACGCCTTGAATCTATACAAGATGATCAAGCAACTATTGTATTTTTTGAAAGTCCCCACAGAGTTGTAAAAACATTGAATGATATTTATGAAGTTTTAGGCGATCGCCCAGCTGTATTGGCAAGGGAATTAACCAAATTGCATGAAGAAATTATTCGTGGAACTGTTTCGGAATTATTGACGTATTTTACACAGAAATCTCCTAGAGGGGAATGTGTATTAATGATTGGAAAAGATGATCCCCATGTCTACTTCGGCTAAAACGCGCTTCATCACATTTGAAGGCATCGATGGTTGCGGCAAGTCCACCCAGGCGCGGCTGCTCATGGAAAAATTAAATGAGGAAGGGTGTAAAGCCATTCTTGTCCGTGAACCGGGCGGAACGCGAGTTTCAGAAGCGGTGCGGGAAATTTTATTGACCAAGGGCATGGACGAACTGCAGGGCCGCACCGAAGCTTTACTCATGACAGCCAGCCGTGCCCAGCTCACCGATGAAGTGATTTTACCTAATCTTAATAAAGGCAATTGGGTGATTGCTGACCGGTATGCAGATTCTACATTGGCGTATCAAGGCGGTGGACGACAATTAGACGTTGAATGGCTGATCAAATTAAATCTCTTTGCGACAGATGAATTAACACCAGATATGACTATTTTTGTGGATGTCGTCCCTGAAGAAGGGAAACGTAGGCGAAAGCAAAACAATCCTGATCGTATAGAAAAAGCAGGCGTGGATTTTCAACAAAATGTTCGTAAAATGTATCAAGAAATTGCAAAACGTTTTCCGGAAAGAATTATTGTTGTAGATGGTCATGAAGATATCGAAAAAATCCAGCGAACGATCTGGCAGGAAATCACAAGGAGATATTTTTTGTAATGCATATGTTTAACAGTAAAAAGAAAAAGATTTTAGTCAGTGTACTGCTCGCTGGTTTTATTTTTATCATTATCGGTGCTTCTAACTCCGATACTTATCGCAGTATTGCCCGTTCTCAACGCATCATCAATGAAGTGTATAAGCATCTCATAGTTAATTATGCAGATGAACTGGATACGGACGAATTCACTAAAATCAGTATTAACAACATGCTTTCTGACCTGGATCCCTATACAGTGTATTTGGAATCAAACGAACGCGATAACCTGGATATGCTTACCCTTGGGAAATATGGTGGTGTTGGTATTCAGCTCGGCAAACGGGATGATCATTTAACAGTGATTTCACCCATGGAAGATTCTCCTGCCAAGCATGCTGGTATATTGAGTGGTGATATTATTAGCAAAATTGATGATGAAATCGTCAAAGACCTTTCATTGAACGATGCTGCAAAACTCATTCGAGGTAAAAAAGGTACAACTGTAGTCTTAACAATTGTTCGCTTGGGAGAAGAAGATCCAATCGAATTTTACCTGACCCGCACCGATATCATGGTTCAGGATGTTGCTTTTGCTGAAATGATCGATGATGACACCGGTTATATCGTTTTAACACGCTTTTCCAAGAATGCTCCCAGAGAAATGGAAACAGCTCTACGCAGCTTAATAAAACAGAATATGAATAATCTTATTCTCGATTTACGTAATAATCCTGGCGGTCTTTTAGCAGCAGCTATTGATGTATTAGAATTGATTATTCCTAAAGGTGAGAAACTGCTTTGGACAAAGGGCCGCAATAAAGAGTCCAACCGCGAATTTATTTCCCGGAAAAATCCTCTTTTGGATTATAAAGTAAAAATCGCTGTTTTAATTAATGAAGGCAGTGCCTCTGCCAGTGAAATTCTTTCCGGTGTCATTCAGGATTTAGACAGGGGCATTGTTATTGGCAATAAATCCTTTGGCAAAGGGTTGGTTCAATCCGTGTACGGTATTGATCAAAATCGATCATTAAAAGTCACAACAGCCAAATATTACATCCCCAGCGGTAGATTGATCCAAAAACCGGACTATCTGAATGAAAAAGTGGTAAAAAATGTTGTGTTGGAAGATTCTGTTTTTACAACGAAGGGTGGTCGCATTGTTAAAGGCGGTGGAGGGATTTATCCTGATTATGTTGTGGAAAATATTCAAGTTGGACCTCTTACGCGCGAATGCTGGCGGAAGAGCTATTTCTTTTCTTTTGCTCGAGAAAATAAAAATGGTTTTGAAAAATTTGATGATGTTTTGAATGATAAAAATATTATGGACAAATTTTCCAAATATCTTAAAAGTAATGAATTAGATATAAAGATAGAAGGCCAATCTCAATTCGAACAGAGCAAAGAAAAGCTGCAAAAATATGATGATAACAATGCAAAGCTGATTTATGCTTTCAAAATGATTGAAGAATTTATAGAAGATACTGAAAAAACTTTGTTTAAAACCGAATACAATGATTTAAAGAAGAGTGTTTATGCAAATTTTGCGCAGATCTTTGGTGGCAATAAAGGTCGAATCCGCTACAATATTGATCAAGATGAAACCATTAATAAAGCACGTGAATTACTTCAAAATCATATGGCCTATACCGAGACATTTATCGTAGTTACAAATAATTAGTATTTACGTAAAACCATTCTATTTTTCCGTCAGAAAAGCATTAAATTCCACGGCTTTTTTACCCTTGAACCGGGGCGATTAGCTCAGTTGGTTAGAGTGCTTGCTTGACATGCAAGAGGTCGGCAGTTCAAGTCTGCCATCGCCCACAATAAAAACACACACTTGTAACGTGAAAAAAGACAGATATATCAACCAAAGCTTCGCGGAAGTGGTTCCGCCACCGCCGACCTACGTCTGTACAGCAATCTAATTTGTATTTTCCATTTATTCATTCATGAGTGACATAACCATTACATTTCCAGATCAATCTACACGGTCATTCGCAAATGGCGTTGTTTCTCTGGAAATCGCCAAAAGCATTGGCTCACGTTTGGCTAAAGACGCAGTAGCTGTTCGCATTGATGGCGAAATCACCGATTTAACAAAAGAAATTGATCATGATGCGTATGTAGAGATTATTACTGGAGATTCTCCTGAAGGTCACGAAGTACTGTTGCACAGCACAGCACATCTCATGGCCCAAGCGGTAAAAGCACTATTTCCTGATACCAAAGTGACCATAGGTCCAGCCATTGAAA
>CATMBH010000091.1:0-5990 GCA_950063985.1 uncultured Fidelibacterota bacterium | reverse complement strand
TTTTTGTATTAATTTTTTATATGAATCTGCCACTTCATCCAGGGATAGTCCATTTTCCCATCGCATTACTTGTTACCGCATTCATTTTCCAGGGAATCCATCTTTGGAAAAATAACTGGATCTGCCGTACCACAAGCATGTGGCTTTTAGGATTTGCTGCTATCATGTCGATTGCCGCAACTCTCACAGGACAAAAGGAAGCAGCGCGGGCCGGCCAGGTAGGCTATGATACAATTGTGCTGGAAACCATTCAGCGCCATGAATTATTGGGGAATATCATAGCTTGGGGCAGTATAATTGTGCTGATATTTTGGGTGTATTTCTTTTTGAAAGATATGGATGATCGTCGAGTGGATTATCTAGCTTTAGCATTTTTAGGATTATTAGCTGGAATGGTGATATTTACCAGTTATTTGGGTGGCACACTTGCCTTTATCTACGGCGTTGGCAAGCCCTGATTATTCTCGTTCAATATTGACCAGGAACGCCTTGGCGTTTGTAGATGAAAACAATCCATAGCCACCGATAATATTCGATTCCGGTAATAAATATTGATTTTGCCCGGCGGGGTCACCACTGTAATAATTGTAATATGCATCATCCGTCGCTTCCAGGATCACGAGTGTTAATCCATAATAATTGAAAAAGAGCCAGCTCATGGGTACCGGTGGCAGGGATACTTGCCATGTAAATGGATTTACTCGATAGGGATCTCCATGTTCATCCCGTAAATAATTCTCCTTCCACAATTTGTAAACCAATGATGTATCATAAATCAGATTGACGAAAGTGGAATCATGGATTCCATTGCGGTTAAAATCTGTGAAAGTTTCGCTGTCTTCATTGTACTCACCATCACTATTCAAATCTTCAAATGGTTCCAAGCCTCTTTGGTAAGCTTCCAGGGCAACAGTGGTTACTTTGATGGTAGCATAATTGTCTGCTTCAAAATCCAGCATAAATAATGGAAAGGAAGCAAAGCTTTCCGTATAGCAGCTCCCTTTTCTATACACAGCAGTTGAAATGGTATAAAAGTCTATCAGCTGGATTATAGTATCCAGATTGTCCATATAATTCAGCCATTGCAGGTCAAAATTCTCTGTGTTAACAGCAGGGACAACTTGTTCTACACCTTCACATTTTTGAGTTTGATTGTCCGGGCTGAAATAATCCATTCCGCTGGGAATAGTGGTTTCAGCACTAACTTCAAATTCTCCATATACTGCATGCAATGTGTACGTTTCACCAGGCTGGAAAATGATCGAATCAGCTGTTAAATAGCGGCCTATACGATTTAGCACCGGCGAAACAGGAAACACTTCATTTGTACTCGCTTGTGTTATGGTTACTACCGCATTGGAAATGTACAAGTCTTCGGGTTCTACTTCGTCTTCAATGGAGGATGATAAAGATATAAAACACGTGTCACCAATCGTACCTAAAGGCAAATTGGCGGGCAGGTTACAAAAAATTACAAGCTTATCTTCATAAGCAGCTACAGTATCTTCAAACTCACAAGACAGCATCATGATGGCGAGAATAGTTATTAAGATCTTCTGCATCAGAAATCGATATTTATACCAATTGAAGGAATGATGGGAAAAATGGAAATATCAGTGCGGTTGACGCGCCCTTCGTCTGCTTCATCCACATTGGGTTCTCCGGGATCCGGGTAACCATTACCGTTCAAATCATCCTCTTTTATGTTCCAGTCTCCATCATCATCCAGGCCATTGTGTGAACTGCCAAGATGATAGACATAGCGAAAAATATTATCCCTGTTATAGCTGTTAATAACTTGGATATACAGGTCCATATCAAATTTTTTGAATTTAAAATGACGGACTGCGCCAAGGTCCAGACGATGATAAGAAGGATAACGCCCTGTGTTTCTTGAGCCGGGAATGGTGCTGAAGTTGCTGTGTGAGGAATCAAATGTATAATCGAGGTTTTCTAAATAATACCCTAGTATGGGTGTAAAAGCCTGTCCGGATTGATAGCTCCATTGCCAATTAAATTCCCATTTTTTATTAAAATTATAATTACCTATGACTGTAAAAGCTTGACGCCTGTCCCAATTGGTGAAATATTCGTAATCATCTATACTCTTCCTGGATATTGAATATGTATACGCTATCCAACCGTTTATTTTTCCATACATTTTTTGAGCAAATACTTCCAATCCATAGGCATAGCCGTCAGCAATATCAAACATGTCTGTCAGTTTTTCATCCGACATTACTTCATCTGTGGAAGCGCGCGTTTCAACAAAGGTGAGCATATTTTTTAAGTCTTTATAATATCCTTCCACCTGCACTTTATATATTTCTCCAAAATATTCTTCATAGCCCAAGACGATCTGCTTGGATTTTCCCGGATCTACTGATTCATCAATCGCCATCCAGAAATCCAACAGTACCGGGTTATAGTCATCCTGGATGGTCATGATAAACTGGTGGTAATTGCCCACTGCAAAATTGATATAACGATCCTCTGTTAGCAAATATTTCAATCCCAATCTAAAATCAGGAAAATACGTATCAGAATGAGCGGTATACATATTCATCCTGAAACCCGGCTCGATCACCAAGCGTTTGTTGGGGATCCATTTGAGTTTTGTATAAGCTGCTGATTCTATTGGTGCTTTTTTTATGGTGAACAAAGCAGAATCGGCAAAAGTATTGTCATAATTAAAACCCAATTCCTTCACCTGTCCGCCGAACTTCCAGGTCATTTTCTCATTTTGGAAATAAGTAAGATTTGCTGAACCGGTAAAATCCTGGATGGTATTGTCCTGGACTAACCCGGATTCACCTCCCAAATTAAAAAATGTAAAAAAGCGGCTGCTGGCTAAAAGAAAATTGCCTACCAGCAGATCATTAAATATTTTCCGATACGCAAGGCTGAATGTTTCGTTTCCCCAATATGTATCAATTCCAATGTCATCATAGCTGAAATCATCAAGTCCTTTATAGAAACTAAAGCTCAAACGATCCTTGGCTGAAAGATCAGTAAACACATGGCCCTGGAGATCATAGAAATAATAAGGTGGTACATCTAAACTGGTCTGCTCTAGTACTTTATCAAAATAAGTACGACGCCCGGAAACGAGCCAGGCCCCATTAGGTATGGGCCCCTCAAAAGTTGCTTGGGCAGACAAAATGGAAATATTCATTTTAGCGTCAAATTTATTGCGATTGCCTTCACGGCTGGTGACATTCAATACAGCAGATAGCCGGCCGCCATATTCAGCATTATAACCGCCTTTGATCAATTCTGCATCCTTCACCGCATCCACAATGAAATTGGAAAATACACCTCCCAAATGAGATGGATTGTAAACAGTGATACCATCCAGCAGGATCAGGTTCTGGTCGGTATTCCCGCCGCGGATAATTAAACCAGTACTGAATTCAGATTGGGTCAATACTCCCGGCAAAGCTTGAATCGTTCTGAAAATATCCGGCTCAAGGATGGACGGCATGGCTTTGATCTGGCGTGTACTCAAGTTGACTCTTCCCGGTTGAATATTAAATTGCCGTGTAGCTTTCTCCGCGGAAACGTCAATTTCATCCATTTCAATAATTTCAGTTTTTAGCGCAACATCTATTTTCTGGGATTGCCCCGGTTCAAGTAAAAGTGCTTTTTCATACTGTTCAAAGCCAAGAAAAGAAACGACCAATGTTTTTGATTCCAGTCCAAGATTATCCAAGACATAATAGCCATTTAGATCGGTGGCCATGCCCTGTCCTGTTTCGCGGATATAAACATTGGCGCCAATCAGAGTTTCGCCAGTTTCGGCATTGGTAATAATTCCGCTAATACGCGCAGCTTGACCGAAAGAAAAGGACGTTATAAATAAGAATAAGAGTGGTATGGAAAGCTTATTTGCTTTCAGCGAAAGAGCGTAATATGTCCTCAGCATGATCTAAAACATTTACCTTATCATATATTTTAACAAGTGTACCATCCTCCCCAATTAGATAGGTTTTTCGACTTGGGAAGAATATGCCGTCAGCACCGTATGATTTGGATACTGATTTATCTTTATCTGTAAGCAAGTGAAAAGGAATCTCAAATTTTTTCTTGAATTTTCTGTGGCTGGACGCATTGTCATAACTGACACCAAAGACGACAATTTGGTTGTCTTGAAATGAGCTGTATTCATCACGAATTCCACAGGCTTCTTTCGTACAGCCTGGAGTGTTATCCTTGGGATAAAAGTATACGACAACTTTTCGACCCCGATACTGGGAAAGGGAATGCATTTGGCCGTTTTCATCAGGTAAAGAAAAATCAGGCGCAGGATCGCCAATGGTAATGGGCATACTTTTCCCCCAGAGGAAACCAAGAATAATAACTGAAAGTGTAATGAATTTTATCATTAGATCAACTCTGTATGAAAGTTACAACAATTGTATGATTTCTACTTATTTAAATACTGCAGACTATCTATATCGAATTGGATCGGATTTAAATCAAATTCTTCGAAAACCTTTGATGAACAAGTGTTTCCTTCCATGAGCATGGTTAATTGATCAGCGGTAATGGGAAACCATGCAAAGCGGTCTAGCAGTCCAGCAGCCATTTTAATCGGAAAAACAGGTGCTGGAACTGTCCATTTATTTTTACCATAAGCAGAGGCAATTATTTTGATCAGTTCTTTCCAAATCAGAGATTTTGTACCACCCATTTCATAGATTTTTCCAATTGCAGACTCTTTTTCTAAAGATCGAACAAAACATTTTGCTACATCGGTTACATGGACAGGATTGAAAGCAAATGAACCTGCATTTTTTGGAATCAGTCCATTAAAAAAGAGTGGAGCAGGAATGGGTAAACCCAACATATCCTTTTTCAATTGAGTACAGAATTCAATTGTACCCCTAGGATCACCAAAAATAAGAGATGGACGAAAAATGGTCCAATCCAGCGTTGAATTTTTAAGCAATTGTTCAGCGAGATATTTTGTAGTTTGATAGGGTGTGCCTTGCATTTTCACTCCATTAGCACTCATCAATATATAGCGCTTCACCCCTGCTGTTTCTGCTAGCTTTACGGTTCGCTTTACACCTTCATAATGCAATTTTTCAAAGGTGATACCTTTTTTCGGAAACTGGCGGATGAGTCCAATATTGTAAATCACAGCATCAGCATTCTCCAGCATTTCCTTAATGACAGTCTCTTTTTCAATGTGCCCGGAATGCACAGTGCATTTATCTGCCTGCAAGAGTTTTGAAGCATTTTGCGGGCGGACCAATACATGTGGTTCATGACCGACCAACAATAATTCATCAACAATATAATTGCCAACGAACCCTGAACCGCCGAAGAGAGCTACTTTCATTGATTAATCAAAGTAAATGAGGATAGAATTTTTTCTTCAACCGGGCCGATCTCAATTGTTCGAAATTCAATACCGAGGTTTTTATTGTAATAAGGAATCACATATGATCGAGTATGGATACCAGATGGTCCATCAAAATGGTAGTAGTCATAAAAATGGCCAGGTAATCCAGCTAATTCAATTTCTTTAATCGGATCGTGATTATACCAAATCCCACTGTGTTCATCTTCTTCTGCTGTACTGAATCTGATCAACATCATCGGCTGATTACCTTGTAAACGAAACATGACACCTCTCCCATCTTCCCATTCTTGTACCGTATACACTTCAGGAATTGAAACAGAATAACCGATCTTCTCATTTGAATACTCTTTCCACTCCACTTCACTAATAGATAAATTTGGATGGCCTTCCTTACGACAGCTAGCAACAAATAAAATGATAATAATGAGGAGGATTGTCTTATTCACTATTGATTTATAGTACCTTTCAGTCAAATTGTTCAATTTTAATATTTGCAACCGCTTCTTGAACCAAATCATCGACATTCAATTTTTCTTCTTCAATCAATATATCCTTTAGCTTTGCTTTTGTGGCGGGATGCTTGGGAACAAATAATGCGCAACAGTCCTGGTCAGGTTGA
>CATMBH010000090.1:0-6078 GCA_950063985.1 uncultured Fidelibacterota bacterium | reverse complement strand
ACATTTTGTTTAATAAACCTATATATTTATTTACTATGAACATCGCTTTAATTACTATTGGTAATGAATTATTGGCAGGCTTTACAGTAAATACAAATGCGGCGTGGATTGGGAATCATGTCATTCAAACTGGCGGAAATATTATCTGGCATCAGACTATCGGTGATTCTAAAAATGAGATACATGACTCATTAAATCAAATACCAAAAGATATTAATGCTGTGATCATTACAGGTGGATTAGGACCGACTCACGATGATGTGACTGCGCATGCACTTTATAAATATGCGAACGATATACCTGTTTTTGATGAAAAATACTGGCAATATCTTCAGGACAAGCTTGCAAAGCGAAATCTCAAACTGCCTGAAATCAATCGCAATCAGTCAATGAAACCTGAAAAAGGAACTATTATTCCAAATCCAGTAGGATCCGCTAGAGGTCTGCATTTTCAAGTAGATGGGAAAGATCTTTTTGTATTACCGGGAGTCCCAAGAGAGATGAAGACAATGATGGAATCAACAGTGCTGCCATGGATTGCAGATCAAAGCGCGGGTGGATTAACAGTGCGAACTATAAGAACGACTGGTATTATGGAATCTGGTTTGGCTGAAAAAATAGGAGATATTGTTGATGCATTAGCAGATGAAATTAAAATCGCATTTTTACCCCAATTCACAGGAGTAGATATACGTGTCTCCAGCACGGATAAAGATGCAGTTGACCAAAAGGTATATGAAATTAACGTACAGGCAGGAAAATATATTTATGGTTATGATAATGATCAATTAGAAGAGAAAGTAGGACAATTATTAAATGCTAATAATCTATCGATATCTACGGCGGAATCATGTACCGGTGGACTTGTTGGGCATAGATTAACAAATGTGTCAGGCAGTTCTGATTATTATCTTGGGGGAATTGTTTCTTACAGCAATTCGGTGAAAGAAAATAATCTAGGTGTTGCGATTGAAACGTTAAATAAACATGGCGCAGTCAGTTATGAAACAGCAATCGAAATGGCTGAAAATGTGCGTTCAAAATTGGATTCTGATTTAGGCCTTGCCATCACTGGAATTGCCGGACCAAGAGGCGGAACAGATGAAAAACCTGTGGGTTTGACATACATCGCTTTAGCTGATGGAAAAGATACAATGGTGAAAGAATTTCGATTTTTAACTGAGCGTATTTTAAATAAAAATGCAAGCTGTCAAGCGGCTTTAAATATGGTAAGGTTATATTTGCTCAATGAGTAACCGCTTGCTGAGAACATTCTTATCTGTTCCTGTACCGAGTGCAGTAGTAAAGCTGCAAAAAGAACTTAAAACAGTAGTCAATAACCATGGTGCAAAAGTGAATTGGGTGCGAAGCGACAACATTCATGTAACACTGAAATTTATTGGCGATACGCCGGAAGATGATGTGGACCAAATCGGACGTACGATTAAAGACATCATCGGGTCAACACAATCATTGAAATTTAAAATTTCTGGAACCGGATGCTTTCCTAAAAAAGAACGTCCAAGAATATTATGGCTCGGAATCAATGGCGATTTATTACCGCTGCAAACATTAGTAACAAAAATTAATGAAGCATTAGATCTTTTAGGTTATCCCAAAGAAGAGAAGAATTATATACCGCATTTAACTCTGGCCAGGATAAAGTATCCGCAAAAGCATACACCGGATATTTCATCATTTCTTAACGCTGAATATGAACCCATTCAACTGCAGATAAATAAAATTCATTTTATGCGCAGTGAACTCTTTTTTAAAGGTTCAGTATATACTATTTTAGACACCCATTTTTTAACATAAATTAACATATAAGTGAGTTTTATTTATGGATGATAAACGTACCAAAGCACTTGAATTAGCTAAAGCAGAAATCGAAAAACAATATCGTGGTGAAGAACTGTTTGTCCAATTGGAAAGTGCTGCTTTCCAATTGCGCGACAATGTTATCTCTACAGGCTGCTTATCCCTTGATTTAGCCCTTGGCATAGGCGGCATTCCTCGAGGCCGTATAATAGAAATATATGGTCCTGAATCATCCGGAAAAACCACCCTTGCGCTGCATATTGTTGCTGAAGCTCAAAAAGCCGGTGGCTATGCTGCGTACATCGATATGGAGCATGCACTGGATACAGAATATATGAAAAAACTTGGAGTAAATACTGCTGAATTAATTGTATCCCAGCCGTCTTTTGGCGAGCAGGCTCTTGATATTACTGATACACTCATTAGAAGTAATTCACTGGATGTGATCGTCATCGATTCTGTCGCTGCTCTGGTACCTAAAGCTGAATTAGATGGTGAAATGGGTGATCACTTCGTGGGCCTTCATGCACGGCTTATGTCACAGGCAATGCGCAAGCTGACTGGCACAGTGAAAAAAACTGATACAAGTATCATTTTCATCAATCAGATCAGGGAAAAAATCGGTATAATGTTCGGCAATCCTGAAACGACTACCGGCGGCCGAGCCTTGAAATTCTATTCCTCAGTGCGTATGGAAATACGCCGCATTGCTGCGGTGAAAGAAGGCGATGATTTTGTAGGATCCAGAGTTCGTGTGAAGGTAGTCAAGAGCAAAGTAGCTCCACCTTTCAAATCAACTGAATTCGATATTATGTACGGCGAAGGAATTTCTTACGTGGGTGATATTATTGACCTTGCTGTTGAAGGAGAAATCATAAAAAAATCGGGTGCATGGTATGCATATAAAGATGAAAAAATTGGCCAGGGACGTGAGAATGCCAAATCGTATTTGAAGGAACATCCTGAAGTATTGGATCAAGTTGTTACTGATGTCCGTACTTTCGTGGGCCTGGATACAGAGGAGGGGGAAGCTGCAGCGTAAAATTATCGCCATAAAGCGTAAGGGCCAGAAACGCCCTAAACGTTTAATTACATTTACTGATAAAAGCGTCTTCGAAATTTCCGAAGACGTTTTTATTTCTATTGCTCTTGAGATAGGGAGTGAAGTAGATGATGAATATTTGGTTGAACTTGAGGAAAAGGAAAATATGCATCAAGCCCTCCATGCTGCATTGTCATTATTGAATTATCGCATGCGCAGTACAGCGGAATTATATAAACGGTTAACTGAAAAAGGGTATAATCCTGATATTGTTGAATGTGTCATAGAGAAACTTAACGAAAAGAAATTCCTGGATGATGAAGCATTCGCCAGGGCATTTATTCATGATAAAATCAATTCCCGTTTACTCGGGCCTGTTGCATTGCGCCGTGAATTGTTTCCGCACAAATTGGATAAGGAAATTGTTGAAAAACTACTACAACAAGCCTATGCAGAAATGCCTGAAGAAGAATTGGTGGAACGATTGATTGAAAAACGCAAAATAAAGAAAGGTCAAAAAATGACTCAAAAAGAGAGGAATCGGTTGATCAGTTATTTACAACGTCGAGGACATCAATGGAATGTGATAAGAACCGTGTTTGATAAATGGTCTATTTAATTATCTATTTATGAAAGACCAACTGATACTATTGCTGCTTCTCTGGTTTTTAAGCGGATGCACCAATAATAGCAGTATGTATCCCTGGCTCCTGGAAAAGGGTTTACAACAACAGCTCGCAGAAAAGATAATTGCAATGAATTGAGAACATATTGCAGTGGAAAATATGAAGAATGGCTCGATGAAGATGGCGTCACGCACTGTTCATGTAAACCTGTAGGAGAGAAAAATTATCCCCAACACCAGGCAGGGTAAAAGGGTTAGTTACTCAATTTTTACACGTTCCATACTTAAATCTATGGTGTAATTAAGACAGCCCGATCCTGACTACAGCTGATTTAAATCCGGGCGTTCGTGACATTGGGTCCACCTTTTGGCTGATAAGCGCATTTGCCTCCGGGTAGTACATGAGCACCGTGCCGCGTTTAATTTCAAATGACCGCGCCAGGATATTATTGATCTGACCCGTTTCACTTTTTACAACAACACGTTCATCTTCTAACAGTTCCATTCGCGTCATATCTTCCTTATTCATCATGACCACATCTCGGCGTTCCTGCCCCCGGTATAAGTCCTCTTCTTCATACACAACGGTATTGAACTGTCCCTCGGAACGGACACTCAACAGGTGAAATTCATTCTCCTGCAATTGATTCAAATTGGGAATAGGATGATAAATAAACTTTGCTTTTCCCGATTCAGTAGGAAAAGCGGGATTGTGTAGTAATCGTCCAGGAATGTGAAATTCTTTTTTCGTCTTGCCAATATCACCAATGGATTCAAAACCGGGTATAATCCGGGCAATGAGTTTTCGAATACTGTTGTGGTTTTCTAACTTACTCCAATGGAAGATGTCATCATTCCCCAAAACTCGCCCAGCTATTTCTGAAATCACTTCCACCTCGGATCGCAGATTTTCATGCCGGCTGATCCCGCCATCACTCAAGCGGACAAAATTGAACATGGACTCCTGGGTTGTACTTTGCCGCTCTTCATCCCGAGCCAGGACAGGAAGAATGATCGTTTCCTTTCCCGTTCCCCAGGCGTGCCCTGTATTTAAGGACGTGCTTAAATAAACCACTGTATCAATATTTGAAAAGGCACGTGCAACCGTTTTAGAATCAGGGTTGGAACCATAAAGATTTCCACCGAGACAAAAAGCGAAATCCATTTCTTTATTACTGGCTGCCTGAATACAGGCCATGGTGTCATAGCCCTTCATGGATGGAACGTTTAGGCCTTCCGCTGTCAGGCGTTCAAATACAGCTGTTTTTAAAGCAGGTGTAACCGCCATGGAACCCATGCCCTGCACATTGGAGTGACCGCGAATGGGCAATAAACCGGCGTGCTTTCTGCCTACCATCCCGCGCAAAAGAGCCAAGTTCGCAATATGCTGCACACTGGCTGCGCCGTGGGTATGATGAGTGATACCCATGCACCAGCCGAAGACTACATCCTTGGCCTTGATATAATGGTGTCCTACGGATTCAATTTCTTGCTGTGATAAACCGGAGCCTAGCTCAATATCGGCCCAATCTAAATTTTGAATATTTGATTTAAAATCTTCATATCCTTCCATGAAAGAATCAATAAAAGCAGAATCAACTGCGTCCTGTTCCAAAACGACCTTAGCCAACCCGCTGAACAAAGCCAGGTCCCCGCCAGGCCTCAACTGTACATATTCAGAAGCGATCTTGGAGCCAAATAACAAACTTCTAGGGTCAGGTGGCACCCGGAACTCAACCAATCCTTTTTCAATCACAGGATTGATCACAATCACCTTGCCGCCCCGGCGCCGGATATTTTTCAGTTTGGTGAGCAGGCGAGGATGGTTAGAACTGGGGTTGGATCCGATAAGAAAAAATAGATCGCAGTGATCCAGATCTTCCAATTCTATCGTAGCTGTTCCTGTACCCAAAGAGCCCGTAAGTCCCACACCGCTGGCCTGATGGCAGTAATAGGAACAATTATTGATGTGATTGGTGCCGAATGCGCGGGCAAACAACTGGAGTAGAAAACCAGCCTCATTGGAAGAACGTCCACTGAAATAAAAGAAGGATCGCTGGGGATCGGTTTTTTTGAGTTTTCTTTCTACTAAATCAAAGGCTGCATCCCAACCAATAGGCTTGTAATGAGTGTCTCCGGGTTTCAGCAGGAGGGGAGTCGTAATGCGGCCAGCACGTTCCATTTCCCGCGGGGAGAAATTCTTGAGCTGATCAATGGAAAACCGGTTGAAAAATCCTGGATGAATTTCACCCTGCATATCTGCTGCCATGGCCTGGATGGATTTTTTACATATTTCCGGCCAATGCCCTTGCTCATTACGCATGCCGCCTGACTGTCCGCCCATACCCAAAGCGCAGGTCTTGCATACATTTTTTGAATTTAAAACATTCCAGAGTTTGCGGAAACCTACACGACGGCCCATCCTGATAGAATACCAGATGGCTGGCCACCCACCACCGTGTTTTATCATATTCATTTTATGAGATAAATCGAATGAGAAGATTATGGAACATTCAAAAATTTACCATGAACCATTTGGGGAATAAAATTATTATTAAGTGACGTGATTAAAAGTGTATGAAAGATTTAC
>CATMBH010000089.1:0-6080 GCA_950063985.1 uncultured Fidelibacterota bacterium | reverse complement strand
ATGGTAAAATGAATAAACAACATTTATTCATTTTACTGACTTTTACCGTTATGATTGTTGGTTTGTTGTTTACTCAGCCCAATAGATCAACAATACCCTATTACAAAAATCTGGATTCTTCTATTCAATATGTAGGAGATGAAGAGTGTGCCGCCTGCCATGCAGATATTTATAATAGTTTTATACGCACCGGCATGGGCCGTTCATTTTATCCGGCGGGAAATGCGGAAGCAATCGAGGATTTTAAAAACAATGCACCTATTTATGATGCCAATAATAACTTTTATTACAAAACATCATTACAGGAGGGGAATATTGTCCAGACGGAATATCGAATCAATGCTGCTGGTGAAAAAATCCACGAATTAAACCGCAGAGCCGATTATGTCATGGGCTCCGGAAATCATAATCGTACTTATGTGACAGTACAGAATGGTTTTGTGAAAGAATTGCCTCTTACGTGGTATGTAGATAAAAAAAAGTGGGATTTAAGCCCCGGTTATCATACTACAAATATGCGCTTTTTTCGACCTATTGTTGAAGAATGTATGCATTGTCACAATAGTTTTACCGACTTTGAGCCCAACTCGCAAAACAAGTATAATACACCCCTGCCGCATGGTATTGGCTGTGAACGCTGTCATGGACCGGGCCGGCTGCATGTACAATCGAGAATAGATAACAAAAACGAACTAAAAGGCAATATAGATTATACAATCGTAAACCCCAAACACCTGCCTTTCCAAGAACAATTGGATGTATGCCAGCAATGCCATTTGCAGGGTGAAATCAGTGTATTTCAGCCAGATAAACGAAGTACAGATTTTCGCCCCGGAATACAATTGAGCTCAGTAAAAAGCATATTTATGGAAAAAAACCAAAAACCGAATGAATTTCGCATTGCCAGCCATGCAGAACGTTTGGCCAAGAGCGCGTGTTTCCAAGAAAGCAGATCTTTAACATGTATCACCTGTCATAATCCCCACGTACCGGTGCAGGAACACAGTCGCAGATCTTTTAATGATAATTGTTTAGCCTGCCATGACCCACAAACGTTAATAGTAAAGAACATTGAAAACCATAAACAAGATTCAGACTGTGTTAAATGTCATATGACACAAAGTGGCACAGCAGATATTCCTCATGTAAATTTTACAGACCATAAGATTCAGATTCCAAAAAGAATCCAGCCCACCACCACACCGATCTCAGGGAGGATATACAATGCCCCTATTGAGTTGGTGAACTTTTTTACTAAAGAAAAAAGCCCGAACGCAATACAAACAGGAATTGCTTACGTCCGCTATTTTGAGTCAAGACATCAGCACAAAGATTATTTAATTAAAGCAATTGCAATGTTAAAAAAATCTCTTCAGGAAAATGAACATCAAATTGCAGGATGGTATCATTTGGGCAGGGCATATCATTTGACGGGGGATTTGAAAAATGCAGAATCGGCTTATTATCAAACCATAGCGCAAGACCCAAATCATACTCTGGCCTTCGCACAACTAGGTGTTCTAGCTTTCGCAGATGAAAGATTAACACAAGCACTGTCATCCTTTCGGCGTTCTATTAATAGCTATCCTTATAATCCTGTTGTGTGGAATAATTATGGTCATGCGCTGCTATTTTCTGATTCTACTAATGCAGCCCTTGCTGCTTATACAATGGCCATATCGTTAGATCCAGACTATGCCAATGCGTTTAATAATCGCGGAGAATTGCTGTTATACAAACAAACTGAGCTTAGTAAAGGCAAAAATGATTTTTTATCCTGCTTAGCGCTTGATCCGGACCATATTTTTGCCCTGCATAATATGAGCAATATTGCTTTGTTAGAGGAGGACCTGGAAAATGCGGAAAGATTTGCTTTGCAAGCCCTAACAATAAACAGTGATTTTGTACCGGCATACGGTACTTTGGCTACTGTATTTCAGCGTCAGGGGCGTCTCGACGAAGCTAAAAGAGTCCTGTCGAGGATAATCAAGCTTGACAAAAATAACGCAGATGCAAGAAAAATCCTTGATTCTTTACGTGATTAACCTAAATTCATCCGAAGACAGGAATAATTGTATATTGTCGTGTATGATATTTTGTTGATAGTAGCGCTATATACAGTTAAACTCCGAGCCCTTTTACAGCATGCGGAGTTTATTTTAAATCCTTAACGGTCCGAGAATAAAAGATAAAAGATTTAATTAACATGGAGAATGGTTATGTCAAACCAATCAACTAAGCTATTTAAAGCTCTTCTTATCATTGTATTTCCAATGATGATTTTTGCCGGTGAAACAGGAAAGGTCATGGGTACAGTAACAGATAAAGCGAATGGAAATTTGTTACCAGGTGTTAACGTAGTCCTGGAAGGAACCGGCATGGGTGCTGCCACAGATGAAGATGGTGATTTTTACATCCTGAATATCCCCCCCGGGTTGTACAATGTAAAATTGTCTTATATTGGTTATGCGGTGATAACGATCGAAAATATACGCGTCACTAAAGACCTTACAACCAACTTATATACAGTAGAACTTTCCTCAGAAGCAATTGCTGGGCAAGAAATTACAGTTATAGCTGATAAACCCCTTATTGAGATCAACGCCACTAACGAGGTACGCGTAATACGGTCGGAAGATATTAAGAACCTTCCTATTAGAGGGGTTGCCAATATTGTGGCCTTACAAACAAGCGTTGTCCAGGATGGCGGCAACCTGCACGTCCGTGGCGGTCGTGCCGAAGAAGTAGGTTTTTATGTGGACGGTGTAAATGTAAGTGATCCTTTTAGTCTGACCCGCACAGGCAGCATTCCCAATATTAGTATTGAGGAAGTATCCTTCCAGGCCGGTGGTTTTGGTGCAGAATACGGTTCAGCGAATGCAGGTATTGTAAATACTTCTACAAAAACAGGAAGAGATAGACTGCAATTTACTGGGGAATCCCTTTCTGATATTGGTGCCACAGCGCCAAGTACAGATAGAGATAAATTATATTCTTATGGAAATAAACTTGTTTCCGGTTCACTGGGCGGCCCCATTCCCGTTTTGAATTTTATTCGCTATTATGGGGCGTTAGAATATACACAACAGGATGATAGTCCTACGGCGGGCTTATTCCCATTATACGATACGGACAAACTGAATCCATTGAATGGACTTCCTAATAATGGCGAAGATTTCACAGATCAGAACGGCAACACTATTTGGGATACAGGTGAACCTTGGACGGACATAACAGGAGAAGGTTATACGGATGGTGAGTATGATGCCCCCAGTTATCTTAAAATTAACACAGATGATATTTCATACGTTTATGGACCGCGGGCCAATAACTGGTATAATCGGCTCTCAGCTAACTGGAACCTGCTTTTTGACTTAAATAAATTCTTGCCGTTTGCCTGGCAGTTTAAACTGGGCGGCACTTATTTTGATAGCCAGAGCTCCAATTATTCCCATACCCGCACACTGTTTAATTATTACAATGACGGCGATGGGTTAACAAACCGTTTTAATCAATCATTTAATACAATATCCACTTTGTACGGCCGGCTGACAGGTGAAGTACCTGGTGTTGACAAAATGTTTTTCTCCCTGCAGTTTGATAATTTCAGCAGTGAGGCCAGTTCTTATGATCCAGTCTATGGAGAGGGATTTGATAACTTTGTTTACGAGGACGGCAGCGTTTCCACAACTGAATTACCATATATGATGAATGGTAAAGTAGAAGATTATTCCAATCCAACTTGGATGTATTTGGATGCAGCGGGAAACACTGTGACGCGGAGCGAGGTGGATTGGGACCCTACCCTGACGTTTGTAGGTATGGATTATGATACAACATTTGTGAATCCGCTGTGGAAAGGTGTCAATTCACAACCGAGCTCCATGGAGCAAATAGCCAATTATGGTGTAGCCGGTCAGTCTTCAACATGGTATTCAAAGTCTGAAAAAGAGCGCAACACAATGAAAGGATCGATCCTGTGGCAAGTTGGAGACCACGAACTCAAGTTTGGCGGTCACTATGAAAAAGCAAATATTCGCAGCTATTCTGTGTCAGGCGGCCGCATTGCCAGGTATTTTGACAGCAATGCACCTTACTCAGCAACTCAAGACATATGGGCCTGGGATGCGGCTTGGAATGACAGCGCCGGTGCCCTGGTTGTAGGGCCTGATGGAATTGCCGATTTTAGACAAGACCCAGGTGATACCTATAAAGCAGAAGGCAATGATGCCAATTATGATGATTATTTTGATGATCAGATATTCCAGGCCTATAAAGGTGCTTATGCCAATAATATTGGCTATGATATCACAGGCCGTTATGATATGGATTCGGGAATAAATAAAGCACGGACACCCATCATCATGGCTTATTATATTCAGGATAAATTTGAACTTGATGATTTGATAATGAACCTGGGGCTGCGTTATGATCATGTAGACCCGGCAAACAAAGTATTTAATCCCCTAACGGGCGGGAATCAGAATATTGTCATCACTGATGCCGGTACTTTAGCGGAAACAGTTTACTATACTGATTTAAATAAGAATGGGGTTGGCGATCCTATGGAATACCTGTACAGTGAACCCACAGATGATGACGCCGCAGGATTAATTCATCAGGTTGATGTAACACCTTCGACGCAAATTAGTCCGCGTATTGGTCTGGCGTTCCCGGTTACGGATAAAACAGTGTTTCATGCAACGTATGGTAAATACTTAATGCCGGTGAAATTTGATTATCTATACATTAGCTATGCACGGTTTTTATCCAACATTGAACAGGGGAATTATACACGCTCACCCAACCCGGAACTGATGCCCACCAAAACCACAGATTACGAAATTGGTTTTAAGCAATTAGTTACCAATGATATCAGTATTGACATTACTATGTTTTACAATGAAAAATCGGATTATTTACAGATTCGTAATGTTGCTGCACGTCCTACCGGATATGCCCTATACGTTAATGGTGATTATGCCACTAATAAAGGACTGAACTTTTCATTAAATACCAGACGGATCGCAAATACGCGGGTTTCAGCCAATTATACTTTGTCTTGGGCCGGCGGTACGGGTTCGAATGCCAACACAGGATATCGGATTTCATGGCTGGGCGGCAACGATCCTACCTTTACATCACCCATGACATTTGACCAGCGCCATACCGGTAGCCTGTCCATTGATTACCGGACCGGGGCCAGAAGCATGCTGCCGCTGTTTGGTGCCAATATTCTTATGCGTTTTGGCAGTGGTCTGCGGTATACACCTTCAAAACCACGGACAGCAGTATTTGGCGGACAGCTTTCAGACCAGCCTGTTGCCGGTTTGAATTCAGGTGTAATGCCGGCCACGTTCAATATTGACCTTCGCCTGGATAAAGCCTTTGTAATCAGCGGAGTAAACCTGGGTCTATTTTGTGTTGTGAAGAATGTTTTGAACAGTCAAAACGTTTCAGCGGTGTATAATTATTCTGGCTTACCAGATAATGATGGTTATCTGACCACACAGGCAGGTCAAAACTGGTTGAATGATTGGGCTATTGGCGGACCAGAGGCTGGTCAAGATCTATATACATCACGGATTACATCACCTAGCCGCTGGGGGAACCCACGGCAAGTCCAAATCGGCTTACGGGTAGATTTATAAACACTGATTAAATAATATTTGGATAAAATTAAGGAGTAGATTTCTATGGTGAATTATAAACGGTTATTCATCTTCATATTTAGCCTGAGTTATGTATGGGCTGCAGAGCCGGTAAATAGGCAAAATATGTATCACGGGCCAACATATAAATCCATGGCTTCCCCAGTTGAACATGTTATTTGGGATGGCAATAAGATTAGTTCAGTACATGGTAACCATGGCGATGATGCCAGTTATCATGTGACCGGAAACTCTGGTCTGGAATGGCCCAAAGGCAGCGGTAAGCTGGCTGTTTTTCAATCTGGTATCTGGCTGGCTAGTGGACGCTCCAGAGCGCCAGGAGGAAATTGGGTTGATGAAATCCGCACCGCAGCTGCTGAATATACGGTTGAGTTTGTGCCCGGTTCCATCGGCTCGGATGATTCCAAT
>CATMBH010000088.1:0-6089 GCA_950063985.1 uncultured Fidelibacterota bacterium | reverse complement strand
ATCCTTATCTAGCCGATATGAACCAGGATGAAATCATCAATATCCTGGATATGATTGGTATTATTCTGATTATTATGGATTACTGATTTCTCTGGATGATGTTATATGCCGCTGACACCAATCTACATACTGGGTGCACTCACACTCGTCCTCTTGACTGCAGGAGCTATCGAATTTTGGCAGCACCAGCGCAGTTTGGCAGCAATTCCACTACGTATACACGTAAACGGCACTCGCGGTAAATCCAGCGTTACACGATTAATAGCAGCCGGCCTTCGGGCTGGTGGTCTACGAACATTTGCCAAAACAACCGGAACGGCTCCACGGGTCATTGATGCGGAAGGCAATGACCGCATTATCCATCGTTTACGATCAGCATCTATTGGTGAACAAGTCCGGTTAATGCGTTTTTTCGCTCAAGAAAAGCCTGATGCTGTTGTTATGGAGTGCATGGCCGTCCAGCCCCAATATCAATGGATCTCCGAACAGCAGATGGTCCAATCTCATATTGGTGTTATTACCAATGCACGTCCTGACCATTTGGAGGAAATGGGTCCAACCTTGGATAATGTGAGGCTTTCTCTTGCAAATACAATTCCTTTTAATGGAAAAATGATAATTGGCGAAAATGATATGGTTGAAACCATTGCTCCAGTTGCAAATTTTCGAAATACGGCTTTAACTATCGCAGATGAATCAACAGTTACAAATGAAGACTTAAGAGATTTTGCATACCTTGAACACCCGCAAAATGTCGCCGTAGCTTTGGATGTTTGTGTAGAAGCGGGAGTTGATAGAAAAACAGCGCTGGAAGGAATGAAAAGGGTAAAGCCGGACTTGGGCGCGTTGGTTGTCCATAAACTGGATTTCGGAAATGGACCTATCTTATTTATCAATTCCATGGCAGCCAATGACCCTGTGTCCACACTGCAGGTCTGGAATTTTGTGGAACGGCGATATCCTGTGGAGGGAGAAACGTGCATTTACCTCAATTCCCGGGAAGACAGGCGCAGCCGCACAAGACAATTGCTGCAATTGATTTATGGGGATATTAAACCGGATCGATCCATTGTGCGCGGTCAAAAAGTGGAATCCATGGTGAAACATGTTGAATATCATTCCCCCCAGACCAAGTCCGATATTTTAGAAGATAATGACCCTATGGACTCGACGATTAAATTATTTAAGCAGCTGCCCAATGATTCACTTCTTTTTGCCATGGGCAATCAAGTGGGGTTTGGGCAGGATTTGATTGATAAATTGATGGAGTTTAAGTTCAATGGTTGAAATCACCATAGGTCTGGGAATTGCCTTCAGCCTAATATTGTCTGAAACATTGGGTGTAACGGCTGGCGGTGTTATTGTACCGGGATATATCGCTTTATATTTGCATCAACCAGATCAAATTCTCATGACGTTTTTAGCAGCGATTGTTGTCATTGGAATCGTGAAGTTTTTGAGCAATTACATGTTTATCTACGGTAAGCGCCGTTTGGTCTTGACTTTGCTGTTGGGCTTCATAGCTGGTTACATATCGCGAAATCTTATTTTTTCACCGGTAGATACTTTTTCGTATGCAGTCATTGGAAACATCATTCCCGGGCTCATTGCCAGTTGGATGGACAGGCAAGGTGTGACCAGGACAATATCTGTCATATTGGTAACCGCAGTTTTAGTAAAACTGTTGGTCATGCTGTTATCGGGAGGGCAGTTGGATGTCTGATCAACAATTTACCAAACCATTTATACCGGTCATTCAAAAAACATCATCATTGGTCATTATGGCATTAATTGCTATAGCTGCATTTACGATGGCATTTTTTTCCCGTGTTGAGATTATTTCTGAAACATATGAAACGAAAGTAAAAGCTGCTGAACAAATGGCAGAAGCCATGCAGCTTTTAAAAGAAGTCCGTTTGGAAAAAGGGGTGTTTATAGATGTTGAAAATGACCCCAATGAAACAGGACTTGTGGGTTCACAATTCAGCCTCACTACAACGGATGAAGGTGACCTCGATGCCAAGTTGACGACCCTTGATCCCAATTTTGCCGCAGCAATGGTGGAGCTATTAAATCAAGCCGGATTGCAGTCGGGAGATACGATTGCTGTCATGCTTACCGGATCCATGCCCGGCGCCAATATGGCTATGCTCATCGCTTGTGATGCTATGGACATTCATCCAGTAGTGATTACCTCCATCGGTGCTTCACAGTGGGGTGCCAATGATCCGGATATGACTTGGCTGGATATGGAGAAACTACTTTTTGATAACAACTTTGTCTCTAAACGATCCATTGCCGCCTCCATCGGCGGCCGCAATGACCAAGGGCGGCTATTAAGCCCTAAAGGCCGTGAATTAATTACTGATAATATTACCGAACATGGAATGCCATTGATCAAAGGTGAAGGCCTCCGGGACAATATTCTTCAACGCATGGATCATTTTGGTAATCATGAATACAAAACAGTGGTGAATGTGGGTGGCGGTGTGGCTAGTCTGGGAACAAGTTTTAATTTACGATTGCTGCCGCCGGGCGTTGTTTATCGCCAGGATATTGAAACCATTACTCGCAGTGGCGGCATTGAGGGTGCTGTTGTCAACTTTGTAAAGCAAAATATGCCGTTGATTCATGTATTAAATATTCAAAACCTAACTGAAGAATTGGGCATGCCCTTTGCACCGATTCCACTTCCTGAAATTGGCCTGGGTTCTTTATATGCTATTCATAAATACAATTTAAACATCACATTTATTTGTCTATTGATCGTCGCTGGGATGGTCATTGGTGTGGGCTGGAAAAGTCACCAACAAATTAAACAACGCATGATGGAGCATGAGCCGGACAGTGTATTATAGAATTGCATTTTTATTTTTATTCAGTTTCTCCATTTTGTCCGCAGAACTGCTTAGACCAACTGCCGGCGGAGAAGAAAAGGAAATTTTGAAGATCGCCGGGAAACGTCGTTTATATACGATCGTGAAAGAAACAGCGGTCGTGTATCAGGTTCATGGCCCTGTCAGGATAGAACTTATTGCACGTTATCCATCACCGAAAAAATCAAAAAAGAGCCAGGTATTTTCATATCGTGTTACCATTGACGATGAAGATCCAATTAGCATTAACCACAAATACAAGATCCAGAAGTCTATCCGTTCAGTTCAGCATCCCAGTCATTATTATACCTATTCCGGAAATTATTTCATCAATGTAGATGATGGTGATCATACGCTCACATTTTCTGCTGATGATAAGCAAGACTATCCAGTGCTTTTGCGTGTCATCAAGAAAGATTTTGAGACGGCGAAAAAAGGCAAACGTGAGCTGCAGCCCTTGGTGTTTCAATCCAATAGGACTGTGCAGACAGGAGAGAAGGAAATATCGTATTACGAATTGAATTATGGTCGACCGCTGCAAGTGGAAGTAAAAGGCCCCAAAACATTACGCATTCTATCTCGATTAATGTTTGCACCCCAAATGGGAGCAGAAGAGAGTTACCGATTGCGGGTGAAAAGCGGTAATAAGGTATTGGGAACGTATTTTATGTCTACCGAACAATCATCTGAAGCGGTTATTCTGGAATTGCCTGATAAAGTTCCCGGAAAATGGCGCTCTTGCGATGTGTCTGTACCTGATGGAAAACATATTATATCAGTTGAACTTATTGAAAAGGACAGGGGCGTTTTAACCCGCTTCCAGGAGTATAAATGAGATTGATTGTCATATTATCGTTTTCCATCCTTTGTGGTCAGTCATGGACTGATTACTTGCATTCGCCCATCAAGTGGACAGTGGGATTAACCAACGGTTATGATAATAATGTTTTAAAGTTATCATCAGTCGAAAAAAAAGATGCAGCACTGGAAGGGGATATTCTAGGAGGAGCTGATACATTCGATTCCCATTATGCTCGTTTTTCGTTGAGCGGACTGAAAAAGATCCAACTTGCGGACAGAAAAAAACAGATCCAGTTTTATGCCAAAGGAAATATATCCAACTATACACAGAACGAAAACCGCCGTTACTGGAGCGGAAATCTGAAGGCAACCTACCGTTGGGGATCGTATCGCAAACTTGAATACTCCATTCGCCAATTGGACAGCTATTATATCCGTCATTACATTGATCGCGATGTTTCGACTGACGAATTAGCATCCTGTAGCTTTACGGATCGGGAACAGCGTATTCTCGTTTCTTATCCTATTAAAAGGCGTTTGTGGACATCAGGATTTGTGAGTTATACTCAGCGCTATTTTGATAAACCATTTACAGAATTCGATCTGGATATTGTAACAACTGCCTTGAAAATCAGCAAGAAATTTCGTGGTTTTGGAACGATAGCAATCGAAGGAAAATACGGCATTGCTGACAATATCACATACGGCAAAACAGCCAAAGCCAGCGATTTGGATCGGTCCTACAAACATTTTGAATGGTATATCCCTGTGAGTTACAGCCAAGGAATTGACGTGCTGGATGAAGTGGGTATATCATTACGTCTGGATATCCGTCTGTATGGAGCAGAAACAATGGGCGATCCCCTCCACAGCGGACGAAGACATGAAGAGGTCAAGTGGGATATTTGGGGAGAAAAAGAACTATCAGAAAATTTGACTTTAAAAGGGTCACTGCGGTATCGCAAACGTTCTACTGATTCCCGTTTTGACTGGGTTTCAAAATTGAAAACATTTGATCAGGTTCAGGCCTGGGTCATTCTTGAGTGGGATATGATTTATGACCGTTATTAATAATAGTATGAAGCATCTGATTTTACTCTTAATAATTGCCTCTGTTTTCAGTTGTATGGAGCCGGATACTGAAGACTTGTGGACATTGAATAAATTAGCCCACGTGGAAACGGAAGGCTACTGCCGTGATGTGTTCATTTCCGGTGATTCTGTGTTTGTAGCAGCCGGTCAGGCCGGCATACAGCTCTGGGATATTTCCACCATCACAGCACCTACATTGGTTTGGAAAAAATCCCTATCAGAACTGGGTGTGAGCAAAGAGATCTCCCAAGTGGAATATGAACCTTCCATACAGCAATTGTTCGCTTTGGAAAGCAATGAACGCCCTATCCATTTGGATCTGTCCAAAGGTGATACAGTTTCAGTAGTGGGTCAGTTTTCCAGCGAAAAGACCAAGGAATTCCGTGTGATAACCAATAACGTAAATTCTTTCACGTGCTACGCGGCTGATTTTGATGATGGTCTAAAAACGAGCACCTTTGAATTCGACTCGAGCTTTGGCTTATGGTTTAATACATCCGGAGAGGAAATTGCAAGTGTGGGCAATCCAAACGGTATTGATTTGTATGAAAATGAAATTGTGTTAACATTGGATCAATTGGGGATTGAAGCGTTTCATAATGAAAACGGGCTCATTACCAGCTCATATCATATAGATTTAGAAGGTAATTCTCGTGCAGTTACCATGCTCAATGGCGGGGAATTTTTTGTGGCCAGCGAAGAAGCCGGAGCATTCAGGTTAGCCACAGGTTTTTCTTCGCAATGGGAATATAAGGTTCAATTTGCCAAAGATCTTTTTGTGACACATGTAACGTCAAATAATAATCAAATAGCTGTTTCATGTGCCAGTAATGGGCTTGGTTTATACGAAGCAATGCAACCCAGCGCTGTGGAGGAACGGGGAATTCATGATATTGGTTATGTGTACCATGCAGAATTCTCAAACGGCTATCTTTTCGCTGCCACGAGAGAAGGATTGCAAATATTTGAAATTGTTGAATAAAGGAAGACAATGAAAAAACTCATTCCGATCATTTCATTACTATCGCTCATTTTTTCCCAGGAAACACTGTGGGAAGCCAATGGCGTACCCATTCGTCAGGGGGTACATATTGAATGGCAGCGAACTGTTTGCCCCGGTGATAATGGATCAGCCATATTTGTTTGGTCAGATACCCGCAATGGATCCCGGAATGTTTTTGCCCAAAAAGTGAATTCTAACGGTAGTTTTCTTTGGGGTGCTGATGGTGCCGCAGTTACTGACCTTCCCGGACGACAGGAAGATCCTGTTGCTATCACTGATGGCAGCGGTGGCGCATTTATTGCCTGGGTGGACTATCG
>CATMBH010000087.1:0-6108 GCA_950063985.1 uncultured Fidelibacterota bacterium | reverse complement strand
GGCCTTGATGCTCAACATTCTGGATAGTGAATACGGCCTTGAAAAAGCGATGATGACCACCGTTCATGCCTATACATCCGATCAACCGCTGGCGGACAGTGTGCGGTCGGACCTGCGCCGCAGCCGGTCCGCGGTGGAAAATATTATCCCCAACCAGACACGGTCACCCCAATTGGTGGAGACCATTTTACCCCACCTCAAGGGAAAAATTGAAGGCATTGCTTTTAACGTACCCATCCCGGATGGTTCCTGCGTGGACCTTACCACTCAATTACAATCAACACCCTCTGTGGAAGATGTGAATGCATTAATGAAAGATGTCTCTGAAAATTCCATGTCTGCCATCATCGGTTATACAGATGACCCCATTGTATCCAGCGATGTTGTGGGTGACAGCCATTCCATGATTTTTGATGCCAGGGCCACTATGATTGCAGCAGGAAAATTGCTGAAGACTCTCTGCTGGTATGATGATGGTTATGGATATTCGCAGCGTATTCTGGAACTCACGAAAGCGTACTGCGACTTGGAAGAAGCCGCATGAGAATAGGAATAAATGGTTTTGGCCGTATTGGCCGTACAGTTTTTCGGATCTTAAATAGACAACAGGTCATTGATGTTGCAGCCATCAATGACCTTGCCAACGACGACGTACTAGCTTATTTACTGAAATATGATACTGTCATGGGACCTTTAAGGGATTCTGTAAGTGTTAATAATGGAATTTTAAGTACAACCAATCACAAAGTTAAAATGCTTAACGAGCGTGATCCTGCCGCTCTGACCTGGACTGAATTGGGAGTTGATGTTGTCATTGAAGCCACCGGTGTTTTCAGAACTCGTGAGCAGCTGCAAGCTCATTTAGATGCTGGCGCAGGATACGTTATTCTTACGGTGCCGGCCAAGGATGAAATTGATTATACGGTGGTTATCGGGGTAAATGAAGATCGTTTGACATCTGATCATAAAATCATATCCAACGCTTCCTGCACAACAAACTGCTTGGCACCCATGGCCAAAGTGTTAAATGATGCCTTTGGCATAGAATACGGTGTTATTAATACCATCCATGCCTATACAAATGATCAAAGATTAGCTGACGTTCCTCACTCGGATTGGCGGCGCAGCAGGGCTGCCGCAGAAAATATTATTCCCACCACTACCGGGGCTGCCAGAGCTGTCGGAGTTGTTTTACCAGAACTCAAGGGTAAATTAGATGGCATTGCCATGCGTGTGCCTGTCCCCGATGGCTCGATCGTGGACCTGAATGTTGAATTAAATACAGATATTAACGCTGATGACATCCGCCAAGCAGTCAAAGAAGCAAGCGCAACTGACCGCCTGAACTCCATTCTGCAATACGAAGATACTCCAATCGTCTCTTCAGATATCATCGGCAATCCCCATTCATCTATTTTTGATGCGCCATTTACAACTGTCTTAGGCAAACGTTTTGTGAAAACGCTAAACTGGTATGATAATGAGTGGGGTTACTCTAATCGAGTGGTGGATCTTATCAATTTATTAGCGTTAAAATAGATTTTATAGTTTAGACCGAATCTGATCTATAAGCCCTTGGGCTTCTGCTTTTGTTGGTCCTTCTGCATAGATTCGCATAATGGGTTCAGTATTGGACGAACGCAAATGGATCCAACGGTTATCCCATGTAAATTTGACGCCATCAATCTCATTCACATCAGCATCAGAAAAAACGGTTTTAGCTTTTTCCAATATCGAGTCAATATTAATATTATCCAATTCAATTTTATCTTTTACAATGGAGAATTGCGGCAACCCTTCATAAATAACGCTGATAGGCTCATCTGTTATGGCCATGCGGTGCAGAATCATCGTTGCGGCAACCAAGGAATCACGTCCCAAGTGCGCTTCCTTCAGAATTACTCCGCCATTGCCTTCACCTCCAAGATTGGAGCCTGATTCAATCATTTTCTGAACGACATTAATTTCCCCTACGGCTGACCGTTCCACGGTTGAACCGTATCGTTCAGCAAGTTTTTCCAGCGCCAGTGTCGTGGATAAATTTGTGACGATTACTTCTGGTTTGCCCATAGTCTGTAAATACCCATCCGCTGCCATGACCAAGGTGTACTCATCTCCTGCTGGTCTGCCGTCCTGCAAAATTACTGCAAGTCGGTCGCCATCGGGATCTGACGCAAAGCCCACATCCGCATTGTTTTCAACAACTGCAGCACTCAAATCAGTAAGGTTTTCCGGGAGAGGTTCCGGGGGCCGGGCAAAATTGCCATTACCATCGCAGTGAATTTTTATTACATCACAACCCAAAGATTCCAGCATGTAAGGAAGTGCTTCTGAAGCTGCACCATTTACTGCATCTACCACGACTTTGAAATTCCGACTGCGAATGTCATTTTGTTTAATGCAGGACAGATTCGCCACCTTGATCACATGCTTTTGAATGGCATTTACATCAGGATAATGTAATCCAACTTCGTGCTTGGATTCAGGAATATCACTATCAACAATTGAAAATAATTTTTCGCATTCATCAGGGAGAAGAAACGTTCCATCTTCGCTCACAAATTTTAATCCATTCCATTCGCTAGGATTATGGCTGGCTGTGACAATAATCCCCCCCACTGCATCTGTATTTTCCACCATGAACTGTACTGTAGGAGTAGGAACAATATTCAAGTTGATAACATCTCGTCCTGAAGAAACAAGTGCTTGAGCAATATCTTCTATAAAAAATTCTCCTGATAGACGTGTATCCCGACCTAACATAAAAACTCCTTTGGGCTGTTGGATATGGAAGGCTTGGGCGCAGCGGAAAACGTATTCAGAATTGAATTCTGGTGCAGTACCCCTAATTCCGGATATACTGCGTATAATCATTGTAATTTGCTTTAATTAGTTATTTTATATTTTGGGATATTTCAATAAAATGTGATTGAACTTCAGTATCAACCGTGATAAACGAAACTAAATTCCCTTTATAAAACAATGTTTTTCCATTCGGTAATTTTTCTGAAACAGGTGGTACACACCAAATTTTGTATTCCCCATATTCTAATTCTATGGGTTTATTTAGTGGAGTTGTGCCCACATAATTTGTATTGATAAAAACGGGTAATCCCAAAAGGTTTGAATCTATATAGATGTTGCTTGTTTGTTTTGAACGTTTAAGATCTATTTTTTCCAATCCAAGTTCCGAACCGAATATAGTTTTAGTTGATCTACTAAAAGTAACTTGATATAATTTTTTCCTAGATTCAAAATCACTTTCTACACCAGTTATTTTTAATTCATCTACAATAGAATCACCCTTATAATTACCAGCTTTTAGTAGGGCTTTATTTTGCTCTTCTGTTCCAGTATATTCTTCTGGGTGAGAAAAACTACCCTGGACAAAGTCTACAGGCAAACCAACCTTTAAATAATCTTTTTCATAAGTGAAATGAAATTCCTTTTCTTCATCAATGTTATTATTTCCATCAATACTTTTTTCAATATACTCAATAATTTCTACTGTAGAAAATTCTGCATCTTTCCCATTATCATCAAAATATGCTAAATCACTCGAATGTTTTTTTGATATAAATTCAATTTCAGAAAAACTTGTATTTCTTCTTATTTCCAGATTTTCATTATCTTTTAAAGATAATAACATTCTTTTATCATTAATTTGATTTAAAACAACTTTATTTTGTTTATAAAACGCCGTGATTGATAAAAGATTCGGATGTTTAAAACGTGAAATTACAAGATCATCTATTATTATATTTTTTTTAAGAAGGAAACCAATTTGAACACTATTTTTATTTTCTATTATTTCAAAATCTCGAACTAATTTATTTGAAATATTATTCAAGTCTACTTTGGAATTCAGAACGCTAGCATCATTTACTGTAACATATAGCCAACCATGAGGGGAATACCACGATGTAACATTTTTTAAAGGAATCATTTTATTAGCTAAAAATGTAATATTTAATCCATTCAAAAGTTCGTCGCATGCTAATCGAGTAATAATGACATCTCCCCCAATAATGGGTTTTATTAAAAGGAAGAAGATTGCAATGATTTTAACGAATTTTTTCAAAAATCACCTCGGATATGATCTATAATATAAAATAAAGGCTCAGCAAAAACCGAGCCTTTTAATGTTCAAGAAAGAGGGGGTTTAATACCGTGCAATGCGTCGCATACGGGCCATACGGCGTACAGCTTTTTTTCGGGCGATCCGCTTGGTATCACTGGGTTTTTCGTAAAAAGATTTCTTTTTCACATCCCGCAGAATGCCGGCGCGTTCCCATTTCTTTTTGAAACGGCGCAACGCCTTTTCTAACGGCTCACCTTCTCTAATAGTCACTTCGACCACGTGCAATCACCTCCTTTCAATTATCCTAAATATGTTCTTAATGTTTTACTGCGTGAACGATGGCGTAAACGACGGATTGCTTTTTCTTTAATCTGCCTAACACGCTCACGGGTTAAGTTGAATTCTTCACCAATTTCATTCAGTGTTAATGCATAGTCACGTTCAATACCAAAATACATTTTAATGACTTGGCGTTCCCTTTGTTTCAATGTGTCCAGGGATTGACGTATTTCATCTTTCAAGGAATCATTCATCAATGGTTCATCTGGAGATGATTGGTTTTCATCTTTAATCACATCTATCAAGGAATTTTTATCGCCGTCACGAAAAGGAGCATTTAGCGAATGGTGGCGACGTGAAATACGCATGGCATCAATTACTTCATCCGGAGTCATTTCCAGCTGACGACCGATTTCTTGTTCATTGGGAGAGCGTTCTATTTCAGCTTCCAGTTTTTCAGCTGTTTTGGTGATTTTACTGATCGTACCCACACGGTTCAACGGTAGGCGTACAATACGAGAATGTTCCGCCAGCGCCTGCAGGATGGATTGCCGAATCCACCAAACGGCATAGGAAATAAATTTAAAGCCCCGGGTTTCATCAAAACGCCCGGCTGCTTTAATCAACCCCAAATTACCCTCATTGATTAAATCTGTCAGGGGTAGACCCTGGCCCTGATAATCTTTCGCAACAGAAACAACAAAACGCAGATTCGCTTTGACTAGTTCTTCTAAAGCAACCTGGTCGTCTTTGTGGATTTTCTGCGCCAACTCAACTTCTCTAGCTGGTGGAAGGGGTTCATAATTCCCGATTTCTTCCAGGTAGCGACTGAGACTGCGGTTAGATTCGTTAACTGTTCTTGCAATTTTTGCCATAGTTTTCCTCTATAAATCGATTCGAGACAAGTGCGGTAATTTACACCATAATCAAAGGTTTCTCAAGATATAGAGTTCAGATTATTAAATTGTCTTTGCTAACTCTGAAAACTCAGAAATTGAAAGCGTTTCGGGACGGCGGGTGAAATCAATTTTTTTCTGAATTTCTTCTGGAAGACCGAAATCGGATAAGGTATTGCGCAGCATTTTTCTGCGACGTGAAAAGGCAGCTGCAACGATTTTTTCAAAACGTTCAAAATACTTATCTTCAATCAGTGGATCATGTCGTTTGACTAGTTTAATTATAGCCGATTTTACTTTTGGCTTGGGTATGAACACATCCGGTGGAATCGTGAAGCATGTTTTAACATTTAAAAAGGCACCTATCATCACTGTTAATCGTCCGTATGACTTTGTTCCTACTTCACCAGTGAGTCTCTCTGCCATCTCCTTTTGGACCATTAAAAATGCTGCAGTCCAATGGGCGCGCTGTTCAATGAGCCAAAATAAAATAGGTGACGTAATATTGTATGGAATATTGCCAATTATTTTAATCGGAGTTGGAATAGGCAGATTATCCAATTTCTGACAGAGCACATCTTTGTGAATAAAATGACAATCCTGCAGATCATCACGGCCATTCAGATATTTGATCAGTTTAGGGTCTATTTCTATGGCAGCCATGTATTTCACTAATGGGAGTACATGTTCAGTCAGCGCTCCTTCTCCAGGACCTATCTCTAAAATAGTATCATCTGCTGTTGGATTGATGGTTCTTACTATCTTGCGGAGTAGATTGGTGTCCGCCAGGAAATTCTGGCCCCATTTTTTACGAAATGTATGAAGAGTATTGTTCGTCACAGAGAACTATTA
>CATMBH010000086.1:0-6122 GCA_950063985.1 uncultured Fidelibacterota bacterium | reverse complement strand
TTTTTAGATCGATATCTTTTGTATCAACAACTTTTGCTAGAGATATACGAGGAAATGTTCCCCAGGGATCAGGGATATTACCACCAAACATTTGCTTCCATTTTTCGGATACAGATCTCAAACGATAGCCAGATGGCGGTCCATAATAGTTCACTAAGAATGCATTACTGTTTCCATATGCGTTTATTGAATATGGTCCATAGGTCCAAGTTCGTTCGTTTGAGTTATACCTGGGTACTGTGGTATCTGGTAGATCAGCAAAGGCTTTGACCGCTTTCATGCCCAATGTTAGATATGCATTTTCTCTTCCAACATCATCAGTCATGTAATCAGCAATAGAATATCGTCGTGAAAATCCGTCATCATCCATTAGATCATTTATCAGTCCCGTCTCAGGATTCACAGCCATAATTTCATCGACAGGATATGAAATAAATTGTGTTCTTCCACCTATAATAATAGGATCGTCAAACATTTTAACGTTTATTACTACTTCGGTATCATATGCTTTTGCTTCTGCAATTGATTCAGCTATAAGTTGATCTCCATGGCGAGGAACCATATAGGGTAATGCTTTATAGATCTCTCCAGCCAACAAAGTATCTCCGTATTGTGGAATAAGATTAAGAATTGATTCTGTATCTAATTCATTGATAAAGCTATGCAGGTATTCAGATTTTGTTTCCGGTGCATCAAACTGTATGTCAAATACAATCACTTTAGCACCGGCTTGATATAGGTTTCTTATGACTCTACTCCACACTGATCCTCGAGGATATGGCCATCCCTCTGGCATTAATCGCCAGGCTTCATCGTCCACTTCCAGCAATACGATGTCCGTGCCTATTTCTGCAAAAGAATTATCTCTAGCAGTCCAGCCTGTCAAAGAACCGCGAACTTTATGAAAACGCCAATCATATGTTTTCATTTCTATTACATCAAACACCCCCACAAAGTGTAAGAATGAAACAAGAATGATGGAAAAAAATGTCAGGACAAAACCGATCCAGCGGCTTTTAAAATATTTTATGATGTTTTCCATCAGAATTAGAAATTATATCTAAATGAAAATAAAAACCCTGAGGTATTTAATGAAAAATCACTATCATCATTTCGCATCTGCAAATGGCCCGATAATGAAGCATACATGCCTTTTAAGACATTAAAGTCTGCTCCGCCCTTAATACCATACAATGAGATTGGAGCCGTACCCTTATTTGACAAATAAGTTAAGCCGCCATTGACTTTTAGTTTATTATTCCAGAATGAATAATTACCATTTCCGCTGATGGATGTCCAGACCAATTCATTTTTACTCATATTGCCATCTATATCCTGCACAGGAACCTGGATGGATGTCCGACTGAAATTGGCTACAGTTCGCAATGGTATAGAGAAACGTGAAGAGAGCGCAATGGAGATCGTTTTGGAATCAGATTTTTGGTAAAAATAGTCTTTTTTCCGATCACCTGCTAACTGATCTTCATTAACAATATTATTCACATTCAGGTTCAGGTTGTGTTTAACAACTCCTGTTGCAAAAGGATAAGTTACCGAAAAGAATGAATTGTTTGTTCGTGAATCCTGCCTCAAATCTTGCAATTCTTCACCCACTTTTTCAAGTTCTGTTTTACTGTTATTTTTTCCGATAGATTGAAAATTGACGACAAAACTAGGTGCATTAGCGCCAGGCATAAATGTAAAACTGGCCACGAGTGTTTTTGTTTTTAACGGTTCTTCGACTATACGCAATATTTTATCATCTTTGTATTTATATGTTGCACTTAACAATAATTTATTTTCAATCAGGGCCAGCCTGTTCATGAATACAAACTCTCTAATATTCGTGGTCAAATAGGGATTTGCCAGTGAAACAAATTCAGGGCCAATCTGTCTGTATACCATTGTGAATTTATTGATTCTGTAATTGCCCATTAAGCGGAAATGAAATGCTGACGACGGCATATTTACATACGTCGAAATTGGAAAATCTTTTGCACTTATATAGTCAAAGGGGACCAAGGGTGTAGTGTTGATATTATAAATAAACAAATTTTGGAGACTGGAAGGATCAAAGGGTATTTGTGCTGTATCGATACCAGCTGTAGAAACATTTCCATCTGCATCGTACGATTGAGCAATAAACCCATCCGCAGTATCGTCAATAATGGTATCCAATTGTGAAAATGTCATGGGCCCGTCCCAGATATCCCTATTATGCATACTGAAGTTCCAACTGAAATCTAATTTGAGGCGCTTTTTATCCCTGACAGTTCCTATATCAAAACCAAAAATAATATTGTCTTCCGGCGTCCTGCCGCCCCAATTCTTATCCGGCAAATTGACATTTCCGCCCACTGCTTCTACTGCACTGGTAAATGTATTATAAGTGTAATTATCTACTGCAATATCATAAAGGCTGTCATTAACAGTAATGTCAGAACTATCCACACTAAACGATGCGCCGGAAATATCTTTGTTGACTGATTTGACATCATCTTTGGCTTTCATGAAATGAACGCCCATTTGAAATTTGGAAAAAAGGTCCACGGATAATCGCGTGAGAGTAATCTCACGATCAAATGTATATCCTGTTCTATCCAATATAAATGAAAGTTGCCCTGAGGTATCGACAGCTCCTGCATTTGTGGGAAGCAGCAATGCGCCATCTGTTTTATTTAAATGTTGAACCGTTCTATTTAATTGACCTTGAATGACTTCCAAACGAACAAATTTAGATCAACATCAATGCTCAAACCTCTTACTCTGCGGCCGTCTAAAGTATAAGGAGAAACAGATCTGTAAAAATCTCCCATTCTTATATCCAAATATTCACCGAACTGCAGAGCACTGGAAAAACGATTTAATGGCTGCCGGTAAGGATTGTTCCTTGTCGTTTGCCTGAAACTGGTTTTTATCTTTCCAAATTCAACTGATACTTGAGCATTACCTCTGATTTCACCTACATTCAAAAAATTTTCACCTACATATTCATTTGAATATCTTGCTGAAATATCACCTTTGTAGTCAACATTTCCAAGTATTGCCAATCCATCACGCACTGTAAATGTCCATGATAAAGGATTAACCGGTGTTCCATCCATCTTTGACATTGATATCCGCACTGTATGAACCCCTTTTTTAATGCGTTTGGGTATATAGGTAACAACGCCTCCACTTATCTCCGCATTTGCAGTAATATCTTTATCATCCACAACTAAACGGATACTGGCCGAATCCACATCAGGAATATTAAATAAACTTACAGCAATGACTGCATAATTAGAATTTATCTCAGCCTCAGGTTCAGGAGCTAATATTAATATTTCAGCTGAAACAAATTCTTGCTGAAATACTGGTTCTATAACGTCAATAATTTTTTCAGGAAAAATCATGGGTAGCACAACAAGTACATGCGGCTGTTCTAATGGATTTTCTTTCGGAAATGCCAGCATACCTCCATCCGACATTTTGAATATAAAACAATATTCTATTCCTTTTTCAGAAAGAGCCCTACCATTAATTCTCATCTCCCATGAAGCATGAAGTCTCTGCAGATGCATCTCCTGAAAACTTAAATTACCCTTTGTTCGATAATACCCTTTCGCTTCAACGACACGATTGTCAGAAATGAGCGTCACAGAAAGAATCAGGTCTTTCCCAGTTCGTACTTCGACTGGCGGTTCATGAAAAAGATGTGAACCGCTAAATGCAAAAAGATTGGAGAACAGTATTAGTGCAGTTATATGAATCCGTTTCAAGATTTACCTCATGATAATTTATGAAACGGCAGATGATTTATTGAATATCAATCAATAGAGTTTTTATTTCCCCATCAGGGCCTTCCAATTCGATCTCAATCTGATTAGTAGGTGTACCGCCTTCATCAGGATCTACAGGAATATTATCAGGGTTTGTTTCGGATGTTTCCACACTGCCATCAGGTGTAGATGTACCAGTTGTGCCGGCACCTACATCGGATGATTCACCACTGATCAGATTTGTCAGATTTACCAAACCCTCTAACCCAATAAGTATATCTCCGGTCACCGGATCTGAAATCATCCAGAAATCAGTACCTTTTACAGAAGCTACAGAAGTTGAACTTTGTATAACAAAATCACCTTTGCGCTGCTTTTGTATTTGCGCTCGAAGTGTTCCATGATCAATATTGACTTGTTTTGCAATAGAACCAGCTGATAGTCTCCCCTTAATAATCACCTCTGTATTACCCATAATCTTCACCATGGATTTGTCATCAATATAGATCAAGGCTGCAAAACCATTTTTGCCTGTCATGATGCGATCACCATCAGATAAAATAGTCCCGGGTTTTAATGCAGATAAACCACTGCTTCCCGACTGTTCAATATCTACCGTTCCAGACACTTTCATGGTAACCGCAATTTTATCAGCGCTTTCTAAAGGAGAAAACAAAAGTAAGACCAGTAATGAACCAAACACATGTTTTGTAGTACTCATTATTCTTCCACTGAAAGATTTATAATTGAAGCATTTTGATTAATGACCTGATTGATCAAATACATTATATCAGATTCCGATGCAGCATCACCATTTATCGCAATATTACCTGTAGGGGTATATCCTTCTAAAACTCCACCCGCACCAAACAATGAGTTGAATTGATCAGAAGATAATGCCTGTCCAAGCATCTGTATAACAGGATTTACACCTGCAGGGACTGGATTTGCTCCACCGATGTCACCAATTTTAAAGGCAAATACAGGTGAAAGAATTTCTTGTTCTCCAACAGTTGTTGGTAATGTAGCTCTAACTTGCCATACGTAAATTTTGTTATGCTCTAATAAACGAGCATTGGAAACCGGATATTGAAAACTGGTTACATTCCCGACAATTTCCCAACCGGCAGATTGATCAAAAGGCAGCATTGTTTGATCTTCAATTGCTTCATTAATGGATGAATGAATGCCACGTTCATATTCAGCGATTCTGATCTCAGCTTCGCATTGTGAACAGAATTGCGGATACCATATGAACAAAGGGTATGTATTATAAATTTCAGTCAATGATGTATCTTCAAGTGCTCCGCCAGGTGATTCCAAACTGATATAAGAAGGTGATTCGACCACAAGATTGATATTTTCAGAATCCGTAAGAGCTAGATTATCTTCAGAAGAGCCGCTATAAACTTGAACTTCAAATGTATAGACTCCATCTGCTAATCTACCCGTAGTTATAACTGAACTTAAAATTTCGTCAAATTGCGAGGAAGTAATCATATCATTAATACTTATACTCAAAGGAACTGTATTCCCCGAAACATCTATTAAATGTGTTATGGTTGTAGACATATCCTGATTATCCAAAATAATATCTGCACTCATTTGGAAAGAAGCTGTTTCCAATTCAACGATTGTAATTTTCGAATCAATACCCAGTGCAGGAGAAATCATGGATGCATTAAATACTATTTTCGCATACACAGGATAACTGCTCGAATGCAGTCGAAAGCGGAATAATTGAAAATTGGAAGCACCTGTCTGAAGGTCGAAACTGCTAATATAATAAGTTGCATATTCAGTGAAACCTGGTTCTGGTTCCAATGTGGCAGATTGAGCCTGAAGATTATTACCTGAAAAAATTATTAATGTTAACAGGAACCAAATCATTTTACGTACTCTCATCATAATAACCTCTTCAAACAATTTACCTGTTTAATTCACGACAACCCAAATTATTTCATTGATTTTTTGATTTTTATCACAAATAAAAAACCCTCCTAAAAAGGAGGGTTTTTAAATATTCCCGGCAACGACCTACTCTCCCACGCTAGTCTCCCGCGCAGTACCATCGGCGCAACAGGGCTTAACTGCCGTGTTCGAAATGGGAACGGGTGTTTCCCCTGTGCCATAATCACCGGAAAATTCTTTGTTAAAAAACTATGGGAAATTGACGGGTGTTTCCTTAACGATAAAATTTTGGTAAAGTCGTTCGGCTTATTAGTACTGCTCGGCTGAATGTATTACTACACTTACACCTGCAGCCTATCAACGTTGTAGTCTACAACGAGCCTTATTACCTTACGGTAGGGAGATCTTATCTTGGGTCAGGTTTCGCGCTTATATGCTTTCAGCGCTTAT
>CATMBH010000085.1:0-6133 GCA_950063985.1 uncultured Fidelibacterota bacterium | reverse complement strand
CTCAGGCTGTAAAGGAACTTTTCCCTGATGCACAGATGACTATCGGCCCGGCTATCGAGAATCGTTTCTATTATGATTTTGATATTGCTGGAACATTCTCTGATAAAGATCTGGAAAAGATCGAAGCGAAAATGCACGAATTATCCGATAGTGATTATAAAGTATCACGAATGGAATTGAGCCGCAAGGAAGCCCTGAAAAAATTCAGTGACATGGGTGAAGATTATAAAGTAGAGATTATTGAACAGATTGCCGAAAACGACATGATTTCAGCTTATGGTCAGGATGATTTTGTAGATCTCTGCCGTGGGCCGCACGTACCCTCAACAGGGAGAATTAAACACTTTAAACTTCTATCTACATCTGGAGCATATTGGCGTGGTGATGAAAATAATACTATGCTGCAGCGTATTTACGGTACAGTTTTCAGTTCCAAAAAAGGTTTGGAAGAATATCTTCATTATCTGGAAGAAGCTAAAAGGCGGGATCATCGCAAATTGGGTAAGGAATTGGATCTATTTTTCTTTCATCAATTATCACCGGCAAGTCCATTTTTTACCCATAAAGGTGCAGTTGTTTATAATGGACTCGTAGGCTATATGCGCGATCTTTATAAAAAATATGGCTATGATGAAGTTATCAGTCCGCAGATCTTTGATATGGACTTGTGGAAACAATCCGGCCATTATGATATGTTCATTGATCATATGTTCAGTATGGAAATGGGAGAGCGAGAGTTTGGATTGAAACCCATGAATTGCCCAGGTCATACATTGATCTATGCTCATAGACTGCATTCTTATAGAGATCTTCCCATGCGCATAGCAGATTTTGGCCGTTTGCACCGTTTTGAAAAAGCCGGTGTATTATCCGGTTTGACACGTGTGCGCAGTATGTCACAGGATGATGCTCATATATTTTGTACTCTTGATCAAATTGGTGCTGAAATCAGTGCATTATTTGAGATGGTGCAAGAAGTGTTTGAAACATTTGAATTTAATGATCCAACAATTGCTTTAAGTACACGCCCAGAAAAAGCCCTCGGGGATGTTAAACTTTGGGATAAAGCTGAAGCAATATTAAAAGATGTATTAGAAAAATCAAATTTTAATTTTACTGTCTATGAAGGAGATGGTGCGTTTTACGGACCTAAAATCGATTTTCACGTAAAAGATGCATTACAAAGAGATCATCAATTAGCTACGATCCAATTGGACTTTGTCTTGCCAGAAAGATTCAAATTGAAATATATAACAGAGGACGGCAGTGAAGCTCGTCCGGTGATGATCCATCGCGCTATTTTAGGCTCATTAGAGCGATTTTTTGGAGTTTATTTGGAGCATTGTGGGGGTGATTTTCCATTATGGTTGGCACCAGTACAATTAACCGTTTTAACTGTTTCAGATAAAGCACAGGAATATGCTGAAACACTTACACAAGAATTAAAAGCTGCCGGTTTTAGAGTACAGTTAGATGATAAAGCTGATAAAATCGGAGCCAAAATTCGCCAGGCTGAATTGAGTAAAATTAACGTTATGCTCATCGTTGGCGAAAAAGAAGCAGCAGCCAGTACAGTATCTGTTCGCCGCCGTCATAAAGGTGATCTGGGTTCGATGCAAGTTACAGAACTAACCGAGCTGTTAAATGATGAAATACAAAATAGGAGTTCATAATCGGAAAAAATCATAAAACACGTATAAATGAAAAAATAGTTGTCGATGAAGTCAGATTAATTTCTGAAGATGGTGAACAGCTGGGTGTCGTAAAAATTGATGATGCATTAAATAAAGCACAAGATGCCGGACTTGATCTGGTGGAAGTTGCCCCGAATTCAATACCACCAGTGTGTAAGATACTCAATTATGGAAAAATTAAATATGAAGCCAAAAAGAAACTTCACAATAGTAAAAAGAAACAGCACGTTATTAAAATTAAAGAAGTACGCGTTCGTCCAGCCATTGGTGAAAATGATTTAAATACGAAAATGAACATGGGAAGAAAATTTCTGATGGATGGTTGTAAATTAAAGGTGACCATAATGTTCCGTGGACGGGAATTAAGTAGAGCTCAAGAAATGGGTGATGCTATTCTCGAACGCATTACAGCAATATTGAAAGATATTTCAGAACCTGAAACACAATCTGAATTAGAAGGGCGGAGAATATCCGTCATGTTTACTGCAAAGTAGGAGAAACTAATGCCTAAGATGAAAACACGTCGAAGCGCTGCAAAGCGGTTCAAGTTAACTGGAACCGGACGTATTCGACGTAATAAAGCAAACCATAGCCACATGCTCATCAGGCGGAGCAACAGCGCCAAACGTAAAATGCGTAAAGCAGGATACATAGCAAGCGCTGAAGAGAAACGCGTCCGCAAGATGCTTGGAATCTAGAAGGAGTATAAGATGCCAAGAGCAAATAGTTCTGTGTCAAGACACAGACGTCATCGCAAGGTAGTAAAGCAGGCCAAAGGCTACTATGGTGCCCGGAGCCGCAATTTCAAGGCTGCAAAGGACGCAGTCTGGAAAGCAGGGCAATATGCCTATCGTGATCGCCGTCAGCGGAAACGTTTTTTCCGCAGACTATGGATCATACGCATCAATGCGGCTGTCCGACAACATGGTTTGTCTTATTCTGCATTTATTGCCGGTTTGAAGGAAAAAGAGATTGAACTGGACCGCAAGGTCCTGGCTGATATGGCCATGAACAATCCGGATTCTTTCGCCGAATTAGTAAGTTCTGTAAAGAACTAAAGATGACCATCCATGAGTCTATTGCGTCGGTCCGAAAATCTTTTCGGGCCGACCTTGACTCTTTTCCTACTAACCAGAGGGAAATCGAATTACTGCGTTCAAAATATTTTGGCCGCAAAGGGTTACTGGCCGGTTTGTATGGTCAACTTGCGGGATTATCCAATAAGGAAAAGCCGGAAGCTGGACAGTTAATAAACGCATTAAAAAAAGATCTGCAGAGTAAGTTCGATAAAAAAACATCTTCTGTAACTGGTGAAAAGCCAGATGATGCTGAAGAGCCTTTTGATTTAACACTTCCCGGATTTCCCATCACCAATGGTTCGATTCATCCATTGCAGCAAACACTGGATGAGATTAAAGATATTTTTAAATCAGTTGGATTTAAGGTTGCTTACGGACCGGAGATTGAAGATGATTACCATAATTTTGAAGCGCTGAATATACCCAAACATCATCCTACTCGAGATATGCAGGATACCTTCTTTGTAGAGGATAATGTGGTATTACGTACCCATACTTCTAATGTACAGATCCATCTTATGGAAGAACGGGAGCCGCCATTGCGCTATATCGTTCCCGGTCGTGTATACCGCAATGAAGCAGTCAGTTATAAGAGTTACTGTCTGTTCCATCAAATAGAGGGTTTATACATCGATAAACATGTTTCCATGAGTGATTTAAAAGGCATCCTTAAATATTTTGTAAAACGTTTTTTTGGTGAAAAAACAACCATGCGCTTTCGGCCTAGCTTTTTTCCTTTTACAGAACCCAGCGCTGAAATTGATATTTGGGATAATAAACGCGAAAAATGGATGGAGATTCTTGGTTGCGGCATGGTTGACCCCAATGTATTAGACAATGTTGGTTATGATTCAAGTGTATGGCATGGCTATGCCTTTGGAATGGGTATTGAGCGCATGTCTATGTTGAAATATGGAATTGATGATATTCGATTGTTCTACCAAAATGATGTACGTTTTCTGGAGCAGTTCTGATGCGTGTTTCGATTCCATGGCTCAAGAAATTTGTTGATATAAAGCAATCAGTTGCTGAACTGGCTGATATGCTCTCCATGCTGGGGTTAGAGGCTGAAGCACCAAAAAGCGTCTCATTTTCAGGTATTGTTGTTGGTAAAGTATTAAAAGCTGAAAAACACCCCAATGCTGATCGTTTAAGCCTGTGTATAGTGTCAGATGGAAAAGAAGAATATCAGGTAGTTTGTGGTGCACCAAATGTCGCCGCTGAACAGAAAGTGCCATTTGCCAAAATTGGTGCTGTGCTTGGAGATAATTTCAAAATATCTAAAACCAAAATCCGCGGTGAGCATAGTTTTGGAATGATCTGTTCTGAACGTGAACTGGGGTTGTCTGATCAGCATGAAGGAATCTTGGTGTTGAGCGATGGTGCACGAATCGGTTCTGATTTTGCAAAATATTTGAATTCAAACCAGAATTATTTGGAAATAGATTTAACACCGAACCGACCCGATTGTATGTCTCACGTTGGGGTAGCACGTGAAATAGCTGTAAAAACAGGGCAGAAACTGAAATATTCTTATGCAAATAGTCTAGACTATAAAAAGAATAAAGTAGCTGATATAGTCACTATCAATGTAGAAGATAAAGAGTCTTGTCCCCGTTATGTCGCTGGAGTTGTAAAAAATATCAACGTTGACTCTTCACCAGATTGGATGAAGGATATGTTGACATCTGCCGGTCAACGCAGTATCAATAATATTGTCGATATTTCCAATTATGTACTTCTAGAAATGGGACACCCCACACACATCTTTGATTATGATAAACTGCCTTCACAAACTGTAGGTATACGAAAATCTAAAAAAGGAGAGAGTGTAATATCTCTCGATCAAGAAAAAAGAAAATTAATAGACCAATTAGTCATTACTGATGGTAAAAAACCCATCGCCATTGCCGGTGTTATGGGTGGATCGGATTCCGCAGTGACGGATAAAACAAAAAATGTATTGATTGAGAGTGCTTATTTTGACCCAATCACAATTCGCCGCAGTGCGAAATCATTGGGTATGTCCACAGAAGCTTCAAAACGTTTTGAGCGCGGTGCTGATCCTGAAGGAGCAGTGCATGCTTACTGGCGTGTTGTAGAATTATTAGAAGAATTGGCAGGGGGTGAATGGGTGCCCGGGATGATTGATGCATATCCTAAAAAGATCAAACAAAAACCAATTATCCTTACACGAGAAAAAATCGATATTTTATCGGGCTGCGAGCTGTCTGATAGTTTTGTTAATGCTACATTATCCAATCTGGAACTCGATATTAAAAAAGATGGAAAAAATAAATGGATTTGCACGCCACCATCATTTCGCCCCGATCTGGAAAGAGAAGTGGATCTTATTGAAGAATGTTGCCGTGTGTATGGATATGACAAAATTCATTCTAATTTTCATTATGCTGGTCTCTACGATCTTGCTGAAGTTGATCCTGAAGATGTATTGAGTAAAATCGTTATTGCGATGTCTGGTCTTGGTTTCAGGCAATGTTATTTGAATTCACTTACAGATGAAAATACAGCCGGTTTACTCGGTAAAAATGCTATACCCATGAAGAATCCTTTGAGTAGTGCAATGTCTCATTTACGGACATCATTATATCCAGGACTTTTACAAACTGTGAATCACAACATTCGTAATGGAAATGCAAATGTGAATCTTTTTGAAATCGGTAAAGAATACAAAACTGGCAAGAAGAATTCTGAAATTTATCATTTGACTGGTGTTATACATGGCGACTGTATCAGTAAAAGCGTGCACAATGATGAACAGAGGCAGTCAATACATTCCTTAAAAGGAACAGTAGAAGCATTATTCAATAGATTAAAAATAATAAATATTACATTCTCGACAGCAGATCATGCGCATTATAAATATGGTTTATCCATTGCGCTTGAAAAATCCGTCATCGGTCATTGTGGGAAATTAAACCAATCAATCCTCAACGATTTAGATATAGACGCTGATGAAATTTTTGGATTTGATGTTGAGCTTGAAACAATCTCTGATGCAATGAAAAATATTGTTAAATTTTCTGCAGTGGCACCCTATCCCAAAGTAGGGAGAGATATGAATTTTGTTCTCGATAACAATACTAAAACAGCAGATATATCAAATGAGATGTTAAATGCAGGTAGCCAGATTTTGCTTTCAGTTAAGCCGGTTGATATTTTTCAGCATAAATCACTTGGTGATAATAAAAAAAGTGTTACCTTTCATCTTGAATTTCAAAGTGCTGTTAAGACACTTGAAGAAGCAGAGATATATTCAGCAATGAATGATATTACAGCTATTTTATCGAAGCAATTTGATGCTAAATTAAGGGACTAAAACTTTTAAACAGGATTTAC
>CATMBH010000084.1:0-6149 GCA_950063985.1 uncultured Fidelibacterota bacterium | reverse complement strand
TTTGGAATATTCCATTGACCGGGGGTTCGTTTATTCTTTTTATACATTCCTGATTGGTGCCACTCTGGATATTCGATTCAAATGGGATGATAGCCGACGAATGACACCGCAAGTCTGGGATCAATATAGTGATCTGCTTCCAAGGGTCGGTCTCGTGGGAATGAATGAAACAGGTGTGACCTATGAATCTGTTACATTTCTAATTCCTATTTCTGTTTTATCCTCAATGCTCTATGATATTTGGAGGCAAAAACATGCATTTTACTTCACACCGGTTTATGAAGAAAAAACATTTGGAAGAAATATGTATGTTTTTTCATTTAAGCATATTGCTTTCACCTACGTACAACGAATGATATTTCGAATTGAAAAAACAAAATTCGGTGGAAAGGTCATTAGGTGGATTAGGAAAAAAGGTTCGTAAATTGTAATCATGGTTCCAACGCATAAATCCTTATCCATTTTTGGGATAATCATCATTTCTCTTTTCGGCTTATCGTGTGAAAATGAAACAATCGAATTACCCATCGCTGACACGACACCGCCGCAAGCCGTCATTATTCACCCAGTTGATGGTGAATCCGTTTCAGGTGATATCACGGTTCTAGCCCGGGCAACAGACAATGAAAAAGTTGATTCTGTACAGTTCTATATCAACCAAAAATGGGTCGGAACAGACAACACAGATGAAGAAGACATTTATGAATATGAATGGAAAACCAGCGATTACTCCGAGGATGAGTTCCATTTTATATCGATCATTGCTTATGATGCTGTGGCAAATGAATACGCATCTTTCCCCATCCGTATTAAAGCAGATAATCATGACAATGAACCACCTATCGCATTTTTATTAAATCCATTTGCAGGACAATATGTGAGTGGAATCGTTGATATCACGGTAGAAGCATCAGACAATGACAGTATTCAATATGTGAGTTATTATGTAAATAATGTTCTCCAGGGATACGTTTTAGAGTCGCCCTATATTTTCCCTTGGAATACCGTTTTGCATCCGGATGACCAGTACTATTCGATTTACGTTATCGTCCGGGATATGAGTAATAATTTAACCACAGTTCCCCCCGTCAGTGTCATTGTTGATAATGATATCCAAAACGATGTGACACCGCCAACAGGATCCATTACAAGTCCGCCAGCAGGATTAACGGTCAGTGGCGATGTGGTCATTATTGTCAGCGCATCGGATAATCGTGCCATGAGTGAAGTCGCACTTTCTATTGATGGAAATTATATCACATCAATAACGGAAACACCTTACGCTTACATTTGGGATACAACATTGGAAGAAGAAGATGTGGAACATACCATCAGTGTCGTTTTGATCGATCTTGCCGGCAATGAATCCCCTTTAAATCCAATATCTGTTTTGGTTGACAATAACCCTCCGGGAGATACGACGCCGCCAACCGTATTGATCACGGATCCGGCAGCTGGCCAAGATTTAACTGGAATTGTCTCAATCGAAGTTTTAGCTGAAGATGATATTGGCATCAATCGTATTGAATTTTTTATCAATGGCGATTCTGTCCATACGGATGATTCCGATCCCTATAATTATGCCTGGGACACAGAGACAGTAACAGATGATATGGATCATATTATTGCCGTGGTTGGATTTGACCTGGATGGGAATGCAACCCTTGCGCCGCCCATTGCAGTCTATGTGGATAATTTTGATAATATTCATCCCTCTGGACAAATCCAGAATCCGGTGGCAGGACAAACCGTCACCGGAACTGTAACTATCGAAATTTCAGCGATCGATAATATTGGTGTGGCACAGATTGATCTTTCCATTGATGGTATCCCCAAGACCACTTTAACTGATTATCCTTACACCTATGAATGGGATACCACAAGTGAGACCGATGATGAAGATCATGTCATTAGTATCATCGTTGCTGATTCGTCTGGTAATATAACCTACGTGCCACCGGTGAGTGTTTATGTCAATAATATCATCGATGACATCACGCCGCCTGTTGCATCGATCTCGAATCCCCTTTCCGGACAAACTGTGAGTGGAACAGTGGCGTTTACTGTGCTGGCACATGATGACTTTGGTGTCTATGGCGTTGAATTCTTTATTGATGGGGAATCGCTGGGTACAGATTCCACTGAAGCTTACCAAATTGATTGGGACACAACACCCTTGGAGAATGAAAGCCAGCATACCTTATCTGCTTTCGTAACGGATCATGCCGGGCATACCACAATCGCTCAACCTATTCTTGTTACCGTATCCAATTGATGAAAACATTTAATTCAAATATCATTTTACTGATCATTCTGTTTTTGAGTTGTGAAGGTCCCATGTTCGAAGTGCCGAAGGAACCAGATTCTATACCACCGACACTAACAATCACATTCCCTCCAGACCAGGCAACTCTGTCTGATACAGTGATTGTGTCAGCTTATGCCTTTGATGCTGGTGGATTGGAAATAGTCACAGTTTATTTGAATGACTCAACAATCATTGCCAGCAAGGACACCCCCTATGTATACACCTGGATCACGTCAGACTTTGCCGAAGACGAACAACACACTATTTGGGCCAAGGCGGAAGATGCTGCAGGCAATATAAATCAAACCAATCCGATCCGTGTTTTGGTCGATAATGTAGATAATATAAACCCAACCGGTACATTGATCTTTCCTTACACCGGCCAAATCATTTCTGGCGAAATCACTATCATTGTTGAGGCCGACGATAATGACGAAGTTGCTTTTGTGAATGTTTACATTGATGGAGATACCATTGCAACACTGACTCAGTCTCCTTATACCTACAATTGGGATACATCGCTTGAAGTCGATGATATTAATTACACCATACACGTTCATATTCAGGATAGGACCGGTAACCAAATCACTCTTGGACCGATCAGTGTTTTGATTGATAATTATGAAGCGGAGGATATTATTCCGCCCACAGGAACGATCACCTCTCCCCCGTCTGCAGCCACCGTTTCCGGTACCATTGAGATTCAGGTTTCCGCCTATGATGATGTTGAAATGGGATTTGTAGATTTTATCATTGATGGATCAGCAGCAGGACAGGATTCAATCTCACCTTTTGAATATTCATGGAATACAACAGAAGCAGCCGAAGACGCAGATCATGTCATTAATGTGAATCTTACTGATGCAGCTGGAAATACAACTGCCCTTTTCCCTGTCACGGTTCGGGTTGATAATATTGAAGAACCGGATGCTATACCACCCACTGTTGTGATCTATGAGCCTGCAGCTAATCAAACGGTTTCCGGTATAGTGGATATCACTGCTTTAGCTTCCGATAATGTAGGCATTAACCGCGTTGAGTTTTACCATAATTATGAATTGGAATCCACGGTCAGCTCTTTTCCATATCAATATGAATGGAATACAACAACATTGGAAGATGATTCCGAACATTCCTGGTATGTTAAAGCGTATGATACCAGTGAGAATGATGCCCAGACACAACCCATTGCTGTCTTCGTAGATAACGAAGACAATATACCTCCAACAGGTTTTATTCTTTATCCCTATGCGGGTCAGACCGTGGATAGTTTGATCGTGATTCAGGTTTCTGTATCGGATAATTTAGGAATTGATCAAGTGGAATTTTTTATTGACGGCAATTCAGTGGGAACCGATACGGAAGATCCATATACACACGATTGGGATACAGAAACAGCTACAGAAGATGAAGAACACGTCATTTCTATCACAGTCACAGATTTGGGTGGAAATTCTACAGACGTCTCTCCCATTGCTGTTTTGGTGAATAATGTTTTCACACCTGGAGATGACACGACACCACCGGTGGTGGCAATCTTGACGCCAGTTTCTGGTCAAACAGTGAGCGATACCGTATTCATTTCTGGCTTTGCTGCAGACAACATGGGAATTAATGATGTCAAATTTTTCGTGGATGATGAATGGGTCGCCACGGTGACAGATTCTCCCTATACCCATAATTGGGGCACCTATGTATTTGCGAATGGTTCTGAACATGTGATTCAAATGACTGCCAGCGATTTATCTGCCAACGTAACAACAGCACAACCGATAGTTGTAACCGTTCAAAATGAGTACTATGGAGAAATAGAAAATGTTACCTTATCCGTCACCGAAGAAAATATTTCCCTGAGTTGGGATGCGCCTTACAATGCTGCAACGTTTAAGGTGTATAGAGACAGCGTTTTCCTGGCAGAGACTTCAAACCAAAGCTATGATGATTCTGTTGCTGGCGGCCTTGAATTTTGTTATCAAGTATCCGCTATAAACAGTGTGGGGATCGAAGGCCCTTCATCAGAAGAAGAATGCGGTATCCCGCTTTTGCCGGCCCCGGAGTCCTTTAGCGCCTCCGTCAACGATACAAATGTAACCCTGGTTTGGAGCGCTGTTGAGAATGCATCTGGATATACAATTAAACGGGATGATTCGGAAATATGGAGTGGTACAGCATTAACCCTAATAGATTCGGGTTTAGCCTACAATACAACCTACTTTTATACCGTGGTTGCCTATGATTTTGAAGGAACCAATGGTACCGTTTCTGATCCCTTAAGTGTCACCATGCCGGAAGTCATTGCACCAGTACTTTCGATTTCTGTTTCCGGGACCAATGGAACCCTGAGTTGGACCTCTGTTTTATCTGCGACAGGGTATCGTGTTTTTAAAGATAGTACTTTTGTTGAGGAAATCACAACAACAAGCTACGGGACAGAATTAACCCATGGGATTGAATCTTGCTTTTCAGTAACAGCCATCAATGATGTTGGTTCAGAAAGTGATGCGTCGAATGAAGAATGTGGCACTGGGGATTTTACACCGCCTGTTCTGTCACTTTCGATTACAGACTCAACAGCTTCCCTTAATTGGAATTCAGTGGTCTCTGCCGAAATTTACTGGGTGTATCAGGATAGTACTTTCCTGGTGGAAGTTTCAGATATAACACTTGATGTTGAAATTGGTACCGGGACGGAAACTTGTTTTGGTGTCACAGCCGTGAATAGCTATGGCACGGAAAGTGGTACCTCCAACGAAGAGTGTGGAACTGGATCTTAGGGGAAAAACTTTTCCCCATCACAATCATTTAAAGTATGAACCAGATGAATTGTGTCATAGCGACCTGAAATAAATGAGATCGTCCCCGCATGGGGATCAGAAAGGTCTATCGAATAATATTCAGGTAGTTTATCATATTTGACTGTATCAAATCCGGTACTGTCCTCGTTGAATTCCAGAACTGTATAATTATAAATCATCCAGCCATTTCCAATCCAATCTAGTGAATCCAAATACGACTCTGATGATAATGTCATAACGCCAACTGTGTCATTTATTGCCGATAATGTATCGCCGATATATAGCTGAAATGTTGAAGGTGGGCTATAAATAACAGTCTGGACACAAATTGTCGTTGAATCATGTTCTGGAAAACCCCAATTCCCAGATGGTTTATAACACTCAATAAAAATAGAGTCTGAAAAATCACCTATATTTGTGGATTGATCTTTTGCCCTGATCTTATATCCAAATGATTCTTGCCAACTAATTGTTTCATCTGTAAAAGATAAAAAAGATGACCTAACTTTTGACAATGAATCAAAGGAGTTGCCCAAGCCGGCAGCCCTGAATATATGGTATTCGCTCACATCATCCGATTCGGATTCATCCCAGGTGATCTGAATTCTAGGGTTACCATTTGCAAGCGTAAAATAACCTCGAAGTCCAGTTGGGTGTTCTGGAATATCCTCATCAATATCGCAGCCCACAAATAATAAGAAAACAAGTAAAAATATTTTCCGGGTCATGATGAAGATTATAGGATATATTTCAAATAAAAAAGCCCCGATCGGGGCTTTAATAAAAGAGCGAGAGAACTGCCTACACCACATGCCGGTGTTTACATCGGTCAGGCGAGATTTCCTCCCAATTTTCGGGAGGACGACCCTCATAATGCATTGATTAATTTTTCAATTAGTTTTCTACTTTTCCAACTTTTGATCTCTTTTTCGCGAGTGATACAAAATTGTGACTTTTTCATTTTTATCCAAGGCCTCCAGCACATCTTTCATTTTGTACCGAAGATTAACAGCAGATGCTCTCATTTGTATTATTCACTATTTATG
>CATMBH010000083.1:0-6173 GCA_950063985.1 uncultured Fidelibacterota bacterium | reverse complement strand
AATCCTTAGAATATCAGCAATAATAGCACCATGCATAGCTTCAGATATTATCATTTCACTTGCTGCAACTTGAGCAATGAATTTTTCTACGTTGTTTCCTGTTGGTAATATAAGATTCCATCCAAGTTCATCACAGATTACTTTCCAATCTACTTTATCAACTGAAGCATAATAAGGTATGTAACTTATATTGTACTTTTTTGGTTGATTTATAAAAACCAAGCCAGAGCAGAAGTAAAACGTATCCGCCAATAGCCAGCCAGTCTAAATAGTGCACAATATTCTCATTAAGGGTGATTGATAAAGAGCCAGACAGGGTGGGACGTGTCAATGGTAAATTCTTCACCTTCAGCTTCATTGCTGATGCCGTTGCAGGCCGGGGGGAATGACTCCTTATCCAAAACGTATTTCAATCCTATCGTATTAATGGATTGTACATGTTCAATAGCTGTAATGGAAATCTGTTGACCTTTTGTTGATGGAAATGTTTTTTCCCCTATAAAGCAATAGATACAGGCATGATCGGTAACAAAATGAATGTTCATTATTTTCGAAAATTCCGCCAGAATATGAAGATTCCCCAAACTATGGTCTTCCCGTTTTCCCATGGCACCAAGGACAACAACATCATTCAAACCATTGAGTAAACACCATTCCAGTGTTTTTTGGAGATCTGTTTTATGTTGATCCTGATCCGGAATCCATAATCCTTCGAAATCACTCTTTTTGAGCTTTGTAGAATCAAGATCGCCGATGATTACATGGGGAGTGCGGTCAAATTTCAGTAATGTATCGGCGCTGCCGTCAGTACAAATAACAGTACCAGCTGAATCTAGAACTTCCAATGGGTTGGGGTGGGACGGAAAACGACCATTGGCCAGAACGACGATTGGATGTTGAAAAAACTTTGCCATGTGAAACTAAAATTACATTTAACTAATAGTATAATAATGAGTTTAATAAATTTGCGTATGAATTATCGACGATAATATATGAAACGATTTTTTGCAATAATTCCTTTTTTATCCTTCATTAATGCGGACTTGATCCAGCCGGCGAATTACAGCGCTCTGTATCATACCTACGTCCAGTTTGAATGGGAGCAAATTCCCACGGCTGAGCGGTATCAGTTGATGGCTTCAAGAAATGATGATTTCACTGATGTCGTTATCAATGCGACAGATTCAACTTTAATTTATATTGCTAGAGATAATATTGAATGGAGCACCCAATATTACTGGCGTGTGCGCAAAAATAATCTGAATGGTGATCTCGGCACTTGGTCAGATGTATACACGTTTACTTTAGCGGAACAAAAATCAAATGTTTCTACAACAATTTCCGATGAAACACAACTAGCAGATGGTGTAACAATTTTTGGGTCTTTTTTTAATTATTACAGTGCGGTCATTGATAGAAACGGAAATGAAATCTGGAATTCGGGAATTGAAGATCTGGTCTTTTATAATACTAATGATGAAGGTGATCTATTTGGTTGTTATTTAGATAATTCTTCCGACAACAACCTGCCGGGAGTGGAGTTTGATATTGGTAATGATTTCATTTGGGAGGAGCCCAATGATGAATTTCTTCATCACGATATGATCCAACTGCCCAATGGGAATTATATGGGTATTGTTTCTGTCATAGAGATCGGGTCAATCCCCGTCGGCAGCTGGACATCATTATTTCAGGGACTTGGTTATATAGCCGATGGTGTCACACTGGAATTTCTCTGGGTGGGTGATAAGATCGTGGAATGGGACAAGGATACAAAGGAAGTGGTTTGGAGCTGGAATACATTCGATTATTATGATATGCAGGATTATGATAATATTGGCGGGACTTGGGACCAGGCTTATATAGATCAGCAATACGATTGGACACACATAAATGCAATCGCGTTTAATGAAGAGACGAATTCAGTTTATATTTCTGTCCGCCATCTTTCGAGGATCACAAGTATTGATTATTCCAGTGGAAATATTATCTGGAATATGGGCCATGAATTTCCATCCGGTGAAGTGGATTTTGGACATGATCTGGGTTTCAGTTTTCAGCATAGTCTGCAAGTATTGAATAATGGCAATATTGTTATTTTTGATAACGGTAATTTGAGTGAGATTTTTTTAGGAACAGATGAACCCACCTCCAGAGCTATTGAAATTGAAATTAATGATGTGCTTGAAGATGCAACCACTGTTTGGGAATATGTGCTGCCATCGAATTTGTTTGGTTTTGCTTCCGGCAATGCCGAAAAATTAGATAATGGAAATTATTTGATCACAACAGTTGGCGGTGGAGGTACATCCCTGGAAGTGAACACCAATGGTGAAATAGTCTGGGAAGCGGATCTGAATTTGACATTGCCCAATGGTGCAGTATACAGAGCGATGCGTATTCCCGGAATTTATCCTGTCGCTTTTAGCGTCATCACTCAAGATCTCCATACACATGAATCTGAACCCAGTATTTATATTGGTGATTCCACAGTTGTTTTTGAGATTCACAATGAAGGATATAATGCAGTTACATATGAATATTCACTGGTTGATGAAGAGGGCTGGTTTGATGCAGCACCTCAAGAATGCACGATCGATCCTGGAGAATATTTCATGATTACCTATTCTTCTGCAGAAATAACAGATTTAACGTATGCCAATCAGATGATATTCATTGTAACTCCGATTAAATACGATCATTTAACAAAAACAGTCAATGTGAATGCGTACACCTTTCCCGTTGCAATTGATGTTGAGTTTTTGCCAAATACATTTGAGCTATATGAGCCCTTCCCAAATCCGTTTAATCCCACAACCGCCATACGGTTTAGCGTAGCTGCGACGCATGCGTCGCAGCTGCAAGTTTTTGATATAACCGGGCGATTGGTAGAAACATTAATCGATAAGGATTTAAACCAAGGTGAATACACTATTCAATGGAATGCTTCTTCATTGCCAAGCGGCGTATATTTTGTTAGACTAACGTCAAGTATGAAAACACAAACAAGAAAAGTACTACTCCTTAAATAAATGAAATTTTCAGCCATCCTCCTGATCCTGATCCAATTCCCATTACATGCACAATGCGATCCTGAATACACCTATTTTGATACTATACCGGATAATGTAAATATAATTAGTGGCGATAGTTGTTTTTATACAAGCGATATCGATGTTCTCAATGCACTGATCAACGATAATGATCTTGACTATAATTCTCCACTAGAATTGGGTACACAAACATGGTTTAGCGGAAGGTTGAAAATTCTCGTGGCTGGTAATTATGGAAATTCCAGTGGTGTGAATGATACAATCTTCACATTACCGGACAGTATAGGTAATTGGGATCAATTGAGTTCTCTCTATCTAGAATGGAATAGAATAGAATCGCTGCCGGAGAGTTTTAACCAATTGACAAATCTTCAGTCATTTTACATTTCCAATAATCAATTACAGTATTTACCAAATGATTTTGGAAATTTGACAATTCTTTATTTATTGGACATTGGCTACAATGAACTGGATTCCCTGCCGGCATCATTTTGTGATTTATCCGGCCTAACCTATTTATGGGCATTCAATAATACACTATCAAGTGTTCCCGCATGTATTTGTTCACTTGATATTAATTGGAATGACATGGATGCGGCCTGGTATCCCTATTTTGCCATTGGTGGCAATCAGCTTTGTGATGATGTTCCTGAATGTGTAGCAAACAGTGAGCATTTCCATACCAGTCTGGATCAGTTCTATTATTCGTTTATGGTTACAGACTCCCAGGATTGTGATGCAGCAGCTGTTGGCGGAGATCTTATTATACCGGAAAAAATTCACTTATTTAATCCATATCCCAATCCCTTTAATCCAGTAACGCGGATCTTATATGATATTCCGGATGCTAGTTTTGTAACAATTACGATCTATGACCTACTTGGTCGCCAGGTTAGAACTCTGGTTTCTCGCTACGAAGAACCTGGATTTAAATCGATTGTGTGGAATGCAACCAATAATCGGGGAATGCCCGTAAGCGCTGGCATGTATCTGTACAGCATTAAGGCTGATGAGTTTAGACAAACCAAGAAAATGCTCTTATTGAAGTAACCTAATGAGAATGCTTGAATTGAATAATAGATAACTTCAATGGAGAATATTATGGATAACAATAGTATACTTAAAAATTTGGTTATGGCAGATAAGATAATGTCACGGTCAGGACGAAAAATAATATTAACCTGGTGTTTATTGAGTTCAATTATTGTAGCACAAAATACGGCATATATTGAAATAGCGGAGGCAGATGCATATCCTGGAGATAATGTACAGGTTGAGGTTTCAATCAATGCAGAAGGTTACACCACTGGCAACGGTTCATTCACAGGTGAATATTATAATGGTATTCAGGGCGGTTCGCCTGAATTTGGTGATTTGGTACTGGTTAGAGAGGACTTCGAAATTAATTTTGATTGGGGAACGGGCAGCCCTGATTCTTTGGTACAAAATGATTATTTCCAGGTGAGATGGACAGGAGCTATTTACGCTCATGTTTCAGGTACGTATTATTTTAGGTCATATACGGATGATGGTTTAAGATTATTCATTGACGAACAACCGGTTATTGATGAGTGGTGGGATTTCGCTCCCACAAGCCACTATGGTCAAATTGATTTAGAGCTAGGTGTACATGAATTAGAAATGGAATATTATGAGATGGGTGGTGGCGCTGTAGCACAACTTTATTGGACTCCGCCGGGATCTGCTGAAACAATAGTACAGCCAAGCGCAGTAACCAATCTTAATTCTGCCGAATTTCAATTTGACGGATTTCAAGGCCATAATGTGGATTTCACGGGAATATCCCTTAGCAGTACATTATTTGGTGACCTAGACTGGACAATGCAATTCAATAATACTGATACCATGCTATACGTTGCGCTGGCAGGAGCTGATGGTATAGATTTTGATGCCTTGAATACAATGTTCTTGTTGGAATTTCATATTCATGATGATGCCGCGTACGGGGATATTCCAATAGATTTTTCCGGCGGCATCCTGAATACGGAAAGCCCAGAATGGGAAGTTGAGCCAGGTGGTATTTGGGTAATGGAACCAAATATGCCTCCGGGATCTTTTTCTTTACTATCACCTACTGATGGGGAAACGATTGTTATTACTGGTGATAATGTTACCGATAGTACGGCCTTTGCATGGCAAGAACCGATGGATCCTGAAGGGGATGAAATATCTTATTTGATTTTTTTCGATGTTTTTCTAGATGTTCCTCCCCCAGCATATGTATTTAATACCATATTATTTGATTTTAGTGACGTTTCAAGTTTTTATCTTGGGCATCAAGATGTGGTTAACACATTATCTGATTTCGGTGCGGGAACTGGTAATGCCTGGTGGAGTGTAATAGCTACCGATGGCATGTGGTTCCCAACATTAGACTTTTTTGGTAATGGTGATTCATATGCGGAAGTTCCTAATGATGGTAGTTTGAATTTTGGAACTGGAGATTTTGGTGTTTCATTATGGTTCAAATTTTACCCAGATTTTGATACTTTAGGAGGCTCCTTTACCCAGCAGCTATTAGTAAAACATGATCCAGGATCGAATAGATACGAATTACAAGTTAATAGGTTTGACAATGATTATGGTGTACTAACCTCGTATATAGGTGATGATAATTTTTCTTCAGACATGGTGCTTATAGCGGATCACTTATATCACGCAGTTTTAACTAGGGACGGTGATAATGTAACTACGTATATCAATGGTGAGGAAGTTGGGCAAATGGCTTCAAGCGGGAATACAACTTCCAACGAAAGTCTTTTTTTAGGAATAGATCCATATTATGGTGAGAATTTTGGGGGATCAATGACAGATGTTGCCATTTGGGGTGGATCGATTTCTCCTGAAGCTGTAGCTGGCCTTTATCAGGATGGAAATGGGATGCATATGGGAGATTACGATGCTATTTCTAATCTAGCTGCGCATTGGCCTTTGGACAGTCAGGATTCCGTTGCTGTGGATGTTAGTGGAAATGGAAATCATGGAACCCTTAATAATGTGATGTGGGCTGCAGCTTCCACGAGGCGGGAAATATGGGATGATAATGGACCATTTTTCTTTACTTTTGATGCTACAGACGTATTGTCGGTTAAAGATGTC
>CATMBH010000082.1:0-6255 GCA_950063985.1 uncultured Fidelibacterota bacterium | reverse complement strand
ATTTCTTATATTACAATATAATGAGTAATACAAATAATCAACAAAAGAAACTCAATAAACAGATGACGGATTTAGATACAAACCGATTAGAATTAGAGAAAAGGTTTTATACTAATCAAATGGATAAAAAAAGATTTGATGTATTGATAGAGAGTATTGAAGATAAAGAAGAAGAATTGATGGGTAAGATACATCAAAATAAAATGAAACTTGAAACTCTAAACTACCAATCAAAATGGATTGATTGGTTAGATGTTCATAGTAGTAGGATAAATGAGATAAGAGGAATTACAGATTTCAATAATCGGAGAGGTATAATCAATCACTACATTCACGAGAATATAATTTTAGACTATAACGAGGAAACAAGACAACACACTATGACCATTCGGTTTAGGTTTCCCCTATTTGATGATAATTTTGAGTGGTTAAAGAATAAAGATGGTTCTTACAAATTGGATAGATGGGGACGAAGAAGATATAACATTTCAGACGGAGAAACGGAGATGACCAACCCTTTCACCCTCCAAAAATCACTCAACCGTCACCGACTTAGCTAAATTTCGAGGCATATCCACATCACACCCACGAATGACAGCCAAATGGTAGGCCAGTAATTGTAGGGGAATGGAAGCCAGGATGGGAAATACCCGGGGGTGACATTGGGGAATTTCTATGATATGATCGGACAGTTTTTCCAGCTCTTTGGATTTCTTGTCAGTCAAAATAATAATACGTCCCTTGCGGGCCTGGACTTCCTGGATATTGGATAACACTTTTTCATATGTCTGGTCATGAGGAACGATAAATAAGACAGGCATTTTTTCATCAATAAGCGCAATAGGGCCGTGTTTCATTTCTGCTGCAGGATACCCTTCTGCATGGATGTAGGAGATCTCTTTCAGCTTTAATGCTCCTTCTAAAGCCACAGGGAAATTCACTCCCCGCCCCAAGTAAAGAAAATTATCAACTTTTTCGTACTCCCAAGCAATTTTTTCAATAACCTTTGTATCTGATAATATAGTTTTTACATCTTTTCCAACATTAGCTAATGCTGTGGATAATTTCATGCCCTGTTGTTTAGACATGCCCTTTTTCCGTCCCAAAAGCAGGGCCAGCATGGTGAGTACTGTTACTTGAGCAGTAAATGCTTTGGTGGAAGCAACGCCAATTTCTGGTCCGGCATGTGTGAAAACACCACAATCGGTAATCCTAGTTATGGAACTGCCCACAACATTACAAATACCTAAGGTGAGGCCACCCTTTTGCTTGGCTTTTTTAATAGCGGCCAATGTGTCTGCAGTTTCCCCTGACTGGCTAATGGCAATAATTATTGTTTCATTATCTATAATGGTTCGTCGGTAACGAAATTCAGAAGCATATTCAACATAAACAGGAATACCAGCATATTCTTCCAACAAATATTTACCAATAAGTCCAGCATGCCATGATGTTCCACAGGCAGTGATATAAAAACGTTTGGCATTTTCAATGCGCGTCATATAATCTGAAAGTCCGCCAAGAAAAGCATTTCCTTTATCGACCTGCAGTCTACCGCGCATGGTGTCTGTTATTGTATTTACCTGTTCGTTAATCTCTTTGAGCATAAAATGAGAGAAATTGCCTTTTTCAATCTCTTCTAAATCATGCTCAATAATGGAAATATCCTTGTAGACTACTTTTTTATCTTTTATCTGCGAAATGGTATAACCGTCATTTTTTAATACGACCATTTCACCTTCATCCAGATAAACAACATTACGGGTGTGCTCGATGATGGGTGAAGCATCACTGGCAACAAAATATTCACCTTCTCCTACACCCAAAACCAATGGACTACCATGCCGGGCAGCAACCATTATTTCAGGTTCATCCTTGCAAATTGCCACGATTCCATAAGCGCCAACCACTTGCTGCAGTGCCGCTTGCACGGCTTCCGGAAATGATAAGCCATCTGTATAATAAATTTTTGAAATTAACTGTACCAGAACTTCAGAATCTGTTTCACTCTGAAACGTTACACCTTCTTTTTCCAATACCTGTTTAAGCACATTATAATTTTCGATAATGCCGTTATGTATGAGTGCTATTTTACCATCTTGATCTGTATGGGGGTGGGCATTGATATCATTGGGTTCGCCATGGGTAGCCCAGCGGGTGTGGGCCATACCAACAGTGCCATTTAATACATGATCATCCACTTCAGATTCCAAAACAGAAACTTTCCCTGCTTTTTTCAGTAAATGCAATTGATCATCGCCAATAACAACCAATCCAGCTGAATCGTAGCCCCTGTATTCAAGGCGCTTAAGCCCATTGATTAAAATGGGTACAGAATCTTTGTTACCGAAATATCCGACTATTCCGCACATGTGCTAAATTCTCTCCTTTAAGTGAATATATCTACAGATATACATTATTCCCATTCAATAGTTCCGGGTGGTTTCGACGTCACATCATAGACCACCCTGTTGATTCCTTTTACTGAATTTACTATGCGATTTGAAATCGTTGATAAAACATCGTCCGGCATGCGGTACCAGTCCGCTGTCATGCCATCGCTGCTGGTAACAGCCCGCAATCCAAGAAGATTTTCATATGTCCGTTGATCGCCCATAACGCCGACTGTCTTCACCGGAATCAGAACTGAAAAGGCTTGCCAGATTTCATCATAAATACCAGCCTCATGTAGGCAATTCATATAAATATCATCAGCTTCCTGAAGTATTGCAATGCGTTCTTTCGTTATTTCACCAATGATACGTACAGCTAATCCTGGCCCTGGGAATGGATGACGTCCAACCAATTTTTCTGATAATCCCAATTCTCTGCCAACTTTTCGAACTTCATCCTTAAATAATTCCCGCAATGGCTCCACAAGTTCAAATTCCATATCTTTAGGGAGTCCGCCAACGTTATGGTGGCTTTTAATCACATGGGCAGACTTGCCGTGACTGACACCGCTCTCAATGACATCAGGATATAATGTCCCTTGCGCTAAATAATCAACTTTTCCAATTCTACCTGCAATATTCTCAAATGAGCGGATGAACTGTTCACCTATGATCTTTCGTTTTTTTTCAGGGTCTTCTACTCCATATAACTTTTCAAGAAATTTTTCAGATTCATCGAACAATTGAATATTCACACCTAATCCATCTTTTAATGTATGCACACATTGCGCAGCTTCATTTTTACGCATCAGCCCGTGATCGATCAAAACCAAATCACATCTATCCCCTATCGCCTTGTGCATCAACGCAGCTACAACAGATGAATCCACGCCGCCGCTGACTCCGCATAATACATGACCATCACCCACTTGTGATTGAATTTTTTCTATCCGATCATTTATAAAATTCCCCGCAGTCCAGTTTGGATCACATGCTGAAATTTTAAAGAGGAAATTATTAATGATCGTTTCTCCAAAGGTCGTATGGACAACTTCAGGGTGAAATTGCGTCGCATAGCGTTTACCGTCCGGTGAACACATGGCAGCAACGATTGCATTAGATGATTCAGCCAATACAGACCAGCCTTCAGGTACTTTTGTTACTTTATCCATATGGCTCAACCAGACTTGCGAACCATCTTCAACTTGATCTAATAAAGCATTTGAATTTTTATGATGGATTTTGGCAAAACCGTACTCACCTTTAGTTCCCGGTTCAACTTTTCCTTCATAGTGATGGGCTAACAACTGTAACCCATAGCAAATACCCAAAATGGGGATATCCATATCGAATACACCCGTATCAAACTCAGGAGAATCATCAGCGAATACACTTGCCGGTCCTCCTGAAATAATGACTGCTTTTGGTTTTCTGGATTCAATATTAGCCACAGAAACATTCGGTGGTAATATTTCTGAATACACATTTTGTTCACGAATACGCCGGGTAATCAATTGCGTATATTGGGAGCCAAAGTCCAAAATAACGACACCTCCGTGATGAATATTGCTCATGAAAAATCCCAGCTCATTAATTCATCAAGAAAATCATGATTCGTTAACCTGTAATGAATCGGTGTAATACTTACATAGCCATCTAAGACTGCATTATGATCCATATGTGATTCTTCATCCGGCGCAATCATTTGTCCTGTCATCCAATAATATACCCTGCCTTTGGGATCTACCCGTTTTTCAAAACGATCTCTAAAAGCAACATTGCCCTGCTGTGTGATTTTGTATCCTTTGATTTCATCTTCTGGTATTGCCGGCACATTCACATTTAAAAATGTTTTTTCAGGTAATCCTTTCTCCAAAACACGTGAAACCACTGCTTTAGCTGCAGCTTTAGCACCAGCAAAGTCGCTATCACCAAATGAATTCAAGCTTACAGCAACCGAGGGGATATTCAGCATTGTACCTTCTGTGGCAGCTGACACAGTGCCGGAATAGATAATATTTGTTCCTGTATTTGAACCAAGATTTATTCCCGAAACAATAATATCCGGTTTTTCTTCTAACAAAGCCTGTGTGGCAATTTTTACACAATCGGAAGGTGTTCCATCTACGGAAAACCCTTTAAAACCATTACTTCGCCTTACTTCATCTACACGAAGGGGATCGCTGATCGTAATAGCATGACCAACTGCGGACCGTTCCCTGTTCGGCGCAACAACGGTGACATCCCCAAGCTCTGACATTGCTCCCCATAATGCCTTGATTCCCGGAGCGTAAATGCCATCATCATTTGTTACCAAGATACTTGTTTTATTCATGTCAGGATGCGTATCAGGTTTGCCAGGGTTGATTTCATTTCTTCCCTGGAAACAATGTGGTCTACAAATCCTTTTTGCTGAAGGAATTCAGCCCGTTGAAAACCTTCCGGTAAATCCTGGCCGATGGTTTGTTTGATGACTCGCGGACCAGCAAATCCGATTAATGCACCCGGTTCAGCAAGAATAATGTCGCCCAGCATGCCGTAGCTCGCTGTAACACCACCGGTGGTGGGGTCAGTCAAAATGGGAATGTATAATCCTCCTTCATCAGAAAACCGGGCTAACTTGGAACTGGTCTTTGCCAATTGCATCAAGGATAATGCACCTTCCTGCATGCGGGCGCCGCCGGAGGCACATACAATAATTAACGGCAATTTATGCTCCCGGGCATATTCAATCGAGCGGGACACTTTTTCGCCCACCACAGAACCCATACTGCCGCCGATAAATCCAAAGTTCATGATTGCTAATACTATGCTATGTTCATTAATGGATCCTGTATAACAATTAATCGCATCCTTATGACGCGTTTTTTCCTGGGCTGTTTTAATCTGTTCTGTATATTTCTTTTTTGCTTTGAACTCTAAGGGATCAGTCGATTCAATATCAGCAAACAATTCCTTCGCTGAACCGCTATCAAGAAGAATATCTAAATAAAGATCTGAAGAAACACGGAAATGATGGTCACAATGCCTGCAGACAGAATGGTTTTTTTCCAATTCCGGACGATATAGAATTTCGCCGCAGGAAGGGCACTTTTCCCATAAACCATCGGGAATAGACTTTTTTTTCCGTTCTTTTATTTTTTCTTCTTTTCGTTTAAACCAAGGCATATGTAACTGCTTTTCTGTACATAACTATCGCGTTTTCGCCGTTAGAGTAATATTGTTCTCGCACACCGATTTCTTCGAAATTAAATTCACTGTATAACTTAATTGCCGGCAAATTGGATACGCGCACTTCTAAAAATACATCTGTTTCAGTACCTAGTTCATGCAAAGTGTGCTGCAACAATTTTTTTCCATAGCCTCGATGCTGAAAAGGTAAATCTATAGCAATATTCAAGATCTGGGCTTCATTTTTTACAACTCGAACCATGATATATCCCATGATCTTTTCTTCAATTTCAACATAAACCAATTTTCCATTTTCTTGTTTTAATTCCTGTTGAATTTGATTTTTGTTCCAGGGATGTCGAAAAACTCTGTTTTCAATTGCAGTAATGCCACCTACATCATGTTCACTGGCACGCCTGATCATGCCGGTTTATTCATTTCGAAAGGTGCAATATAGTTTGGAACCAACGTGTACGGTTTTTTCTCAACCCATTCTTCAAAATGATTTAACGCCAATGCGCCTACATTTTTTGCCGACGGTAGTACTTTTTTTGCTCTTTGATGATTTTCGAGAAATTTATCACAATTCACATGGACACATATTTTATTTTCAACCTCTGACTTTAAATCAGCCCATTTGTTTACAGCTGGGTCTGAAATAAGCTGACCTGCTCCTGAAAATAATTGGTGA
>CATMBH010000081.1:0-6275 GCA_950063985.1 uncultured Fidelibacterota bacterium | reverse complement strand
ATACTCTTTCAAATGTGTTTGTTTCTCTTTAATAGAAAGGTGATCATTTTCCTCAATAACCTTGCGGTCACTGGCCAACATTCTATTTACCGCAGACCGATATTGCTCCCAGAAATTGAAATCCTCAAATTCTAAAAATGGGGTACGTTCCAGCCATTTTTCTAATAAAACAAACAGTGAGGATGATGCTTCTACTTCTTCAATTTCTGATCTATGTTTATCGGTTACGTGGGATTTATAACTACCTCCTCCATATCTATATCGTCTACTTTCTTCCAGGCCAAGTTTGTTTTCCAGCAATCTGAATTGCACACTTTGAAAACCGGACGCGGGAATGAGCAGATCTCGAAAGTCCTGAAAATCCATAGGTGTCATGGTCTCTAATACTTGAATCTGTTCTATAAGAATTTTTTGAATTTCAATGATACGGTTGATGCGGCTGATGGCAATACCAATATGGGATTCCTGTACCACATCGCGATCAAATGCTGCAAGAATGGAATCTAATTCGTGTAATAACTGTTTGAACCACAGTTCATAAACCTGGTGGATTATGATAAAAAGCATTTCATCGTGGGCCTCCTGACCATACTCACTACTCAGGAGTTTTTGGCTATCCAGAATTTTATTTAATTGCAGATAATCATGGTAATACTGCTGTGGTGGTCGCTTTTTCATAACGTGGAAATTACATCAATCGTAGCGGAAACATATAATCTGAATACATTCCCATCTGATTTTTTTTGTTTAACTTCCCGCTCATTTATAGGATATACGATGGCAGACAAAAATAAAGATAGATTTTATTACGACTCAAAATTTATCGGCAGCCCGGATGGTAGAGTCTTAAGAATACTCGCCGAATACTTTGGCCCGCTCCAGCGCTTTCGCCGCAATAAGATCGCCGATACCATTGTTTTCTTTGGATCGGCGCGGATCAAATCACAGGAAGAAGCACAACAAGCCCTAAAAAACGCGCCGAAAAATATATCCAAAAAGGAAAAAGACCAGCTTAAGCGCGATTTTAAGATGAGCCGCTATTATGAAGATTCTCGAAAACTGGCCTATAAGCTCACCAAATGGAGTAAGCGCTTGAAAGAAAAAAGGCGTCGTTTTATCATTACATCAGGGGGCGGACCGGGTATCATGGAAGCCGCCAACCGCGGCGCGTCTGAAGCCAATGGCTTGGCTGTGGGACTCAACATTTCTGTCCCCTTTGAGCAGGCAGGGAATAAATGGATTTCAAAAGAATTAAGCCTGTACTTCCATTATTTCTTCATGCGCAAATTCTGGTTTCTTTATTTAGCAAAAGCATTGGTCGTTTTCCCCGGCGGCTTCGGTACACTGGACGAACTCATGGAACTCCTCACCCTGATCCAAACAGAAAAGATCCGTAAAAAAGTACCTATTGTTATTTATGACAATAAATACTGGAAAAAGGTCGTGGATTTTGATTATTTGGTGAAAATGGGAACAATATCTGAAAAAGATATGGATTTGTTTTATTTTGCAGATACTGTTGATGAAGCATACAAATACTTGACCACTGAAATTGTCAAAGCCCATCTGCAGGGCAGGAATTTTTAACAAACAAATAGAAGGTAAAATTTATGCAAGCACGATTAGTAATATTGACTGGTTTTCTTTCAGCTTTTATTACTGGCATTTCAGCCCAAGTTGCGCCGGTAAAAGGGCTTCATGATAATACACCCCGTATATTTGCATTGAAAAATGTGACCTTAATTCCCGAGCCCGGAAAAATGATCGAAAATGCAACAGTAATAATTCGCAATGGTGTAATTGAAGCTGCTGGCAAAAAAATAAATGTTCCTGATGAGGCTTTTGAGATTGATCTATCAGGAAAAACAGTCTATGCCGGTTTTATCGAGAGCTATTGGAAACGGGAGAACAAAAAACCAGCTGCTTTTGATTTAAATAAGGAGAAGAAGAAAGACAAACCCAGACCAGCAACCGACCATTGGAATAAAAAAGTACATCCAGAAACCAACATCTTGGACACCTTTCATCCAAAAGAAAAAGAATTGGAAAGTCTGCGTGCAATGGGTTTTACCACAGCACAGGTTGTACCGGCCAAAGGCATTTTCCGCGGACGGTCAGCTTTGATTCATTTGGGAGATTGGCAATCAGAAGCGGTCATTAAGGAAAATGGTCCTGCACAGTTCATGGCTTTTGAGCATGGCAGTTGGGGTGACCCCGGTTATCCCGGTTCTCTCATGGGCGCCATTTCATTAATGCGGCAAACATTCTACGATGCTCAATGGTATGCCAATGCCTGGCAATACTATAACCGCAATAATGATAAGACCGAACCTCCCGAAACGGACAGAGCTTTGGAAACACTGGCAGAGTATATGAATACTAACGCACCCTTTTGCTTTGAGACAGGTCATGAACTAGCGGCATTGAGGGTGGATAAGATCGCTGAAGAATTTGATTTCAATTATTCGTTAAAAGGCAGTGGATATGAATACCGCAGGTTAAATGAGCTCAAGAACTTGAATACAACAATCATTGTTCCCATGAACTATCCCAAGAAACCGGATGTGGATTCATGGGAAGATGCATTGGATTATAATCTGGAACAGCTCCGCCACTGGGACCAGGCACCGGATAATGCCGCACGGATGATCAAAGCTGGTATTGATATCGCACTTACATCCAATGATCTAAAGGACAGAAAACAGTTCCGCAAAAACCTGCTGCGGAGCGTGGAACGAGGATTATCTAAGCATGATGCCCTGGCCGCCTTGACCACCGCTCCAGCCAGACAACTCGGATTGGATAATATGGGAATGATTGCTAAAGGTTTTGTGGCCAACCTGGTTATTACTGATGGGGACTATTTTGATAAAAAATCAAAGATTTCTGAAGTATGGATACAAGGTAAACAATACATCGTCAAGGATGAACCTGTGCATGATGTATCCGGGAACTGGGACATTGCTTTAACCGGCGGATTAACCATTGACGCAACACTGGAATTGACCCAAAAAGACAAAAAAGTGTCCGGCAAGCTGGTGGTGGATTCAACAGAAATCAAACTTAAGGCTGTGGAAAATGAAGCTCACCGGCTCGCGTTTTCATTTCCAGGGAAGGAATTGAATGTTGAAGGTAGTATCCGCCTTTCCGGTACATTTCAGGATAAATCCATTTCTGGCAATGGTATTGCCCCGGATGGTTCCAGTATTCAATGGACGGCTATATGGACAAGCGCAGTTGATGAAAAAGATAAATCTGAAAAGAAAGATGATGCAAAAAAGGAGGCTAAAAAAGAATCATCTAGTGAGCTGACACCCGTATATCCTGAGGGCGCCTATGGTTTTTCTCAACTACCGGAACAGACCAAAAAGATATTAATAAAAAATGCCACCATCTGGACCTGCGGTCCTGAAGGAAAATTTGAAAATGCCGATATGTTCATTAAAAATGGTGTTATTGAAAAAATAGGAAAAGATCTGAATGTATCCGGAAAAGATATTTTTAAAATTGATGCCACTGGCAAGCACGTTACCCCGGGACTTATTGATGCCCATAACCATAGTTCTGCTTTTGCCATTAATGAAGGTAGTCAATCGGTTACAGCGGAAGTGCGCATCTACGACGTGCTCAACAGCAATGATATTGCCATCTATCGCCAACTGGCCGGTGGTTTGACCACTGCCAATATACTCCACGGTTCAGCCAATGCCATCGGGGGGCAGAACGCCGTGATAAAGCTACGCTGGGGACAAGATCCAGATGGAATTCTATTCAATGAAGCACCCCAGGGAATCAAGTTTGCCTTGGGAGAAAACGTGAAGCAGTCCAACTGGGGAGATAAATTTACCACCCGTTATCCCCAGACCCGTATGGGCGTGGAACAGATTATCCGCGATGCCTTTACCGCTGCAACTGATTATGCAGAATCCCTTGGTTTAAAAGGTTTTGAAAAGAAGTCAGATCCCAACAGTTTACCGGTACGGAAAGACTTGGAGCTGGATGCACTGGTGGAAATCATGCAGGGTACACGCTGGGTACATTCCCATTCCTACCGCCAGGATGAGATCCTTATGTTGTCTAGAATCGCTGATGATTTTGGCTTTACCATAGCAACATTCCAGCACGTTTTGGAAGGTTATAAAATTGCGGAACGTTTAGCCGAACACGGCGCCGGCGCCTCCACCTTCACCGATTGGTGGGCCTATAAATTTGAAGTGATCGATGCCATTCCCTATAACGGCACACTCATGAGTTCAGTGGGTGTATTAGTATCTTATAATTCGGACAGCAATGAGCTGGCCCGGCGCATGAAGACCGAAGCGGCAAAGGCGGTGAAGTACGGCGGTGTGTCCCAGGAAGACGCACTGAAATTTGTCACCATCAATCCCGCCAAGCAGCTCCGTATTGACCAATATGTGGGTTCGCTGGAAAAAGGGAAGCACGGCGATTTTGTCATCTGGAATGATAATCCCCTTTCTTCCTATGCATCATGTGAACAGACCTGGATCGAAGGAACGAATTATTTCAATAAAGAGCGGGATACAGCTATGCGTGAACAGATCGCAGCAGAGCGGAATATGCTGATACAAAAGATTCTTGCCAGTGATGACACGGACGAAGACAAGCCCATGAAACCAAAAGGAGACTGGCACAACCATTCCTTCTCCTGTTCTGATGGAGGTGCACGATGAAACGGTTTATTACTCTTATAGCTTTCTTTTCATTCACATTTGCATCGGATCAAATTCCTGCGCCTCAGCAAGATCATGCCATTTTAATTAAAGATGTGACCATTCATCCTGTTTCCGGCCCTACTATCGCTAATGGACAGATCTTATTTTTGGATGGAAAGATCATGGCCATGGGCAACCTTATCGCGCAGATTCCCGATGGAACTGAAGAAATATCACTCCCTGGCAAGCACATCTATCCAAGCTTGATTGCGGCCAATACGGTAATGGGACTGGTGGAAGTAAATGCTGTTCGTTCAACGAGGGATTATGCGGAAGTCGGATCCTTTAACCCAAATGTACGGGCGGAGGTCAGTTACAACCCTGATTCAGAAATCATACCTGTCACGCGCTCCAACGGCGTAGCCATTGTACTGTCCGTACCTCGAAGCGGATTGGTCTCCGGGACCTCTGCCGCCATGATGCTGGACGGCTGGACCTGGGAAACGGCAACACTCAAAGCACCGGTTGGCATGCATATTCACTGGCCGGGCATGACCGTGAGCCATTCACCCTGGGTGCAAAAAAGCCCTGAAGAACAGAAAAAGGAACGTGACAAACAGCTCAAGGAATTGGATGAGATATTGGACAAAGCCCGCGCTTATGTGCAAAGCTCGGACACGGAAAAGTCTTTGCAAAAAACGGACTTGAAATGGGCAAGCATGGCTGCCGTAGTTAAGGGTGAACTCCCTGCTTTTATCCACGCCAATGGTGTTCAGCAGATCGAAGCGGCAGTTGAATGGGCCACACGACAGGAATTGAAAATGGTGCTTGTTGGGGGACGGGATGCCTGGATGGTAACAAATTTGTTGAAAAAGAACGCTATTCCTGTGATAATTGAAGCCACCCACAAGCTGCCCTCCCGGCGCTGGTCGGATTATGATGAACCCTTTAAAACACCCCTGAAACTCTATGAAGCAGGGATTAAATTCTGTATAACATCTAACAGTGGATCTTTCCAGACACCCCATTTACGGAATCTGCCCTACGAAGCGGCCACAGCCGCTGCCCATGGATTGCCAAAAGACGAAGCCCTTAAGTCTGTGACTATCCATGCCGCTGAAATCCTGGGTATTGCAGATCGAGTGGGTTCATTGGAAACAGGTAAAGATGCCACATTTATTATTACTGATGGCGATCCACTGGAGGTCATGACCCAGGTGGAGCAGCTCTACATCCAGGGTCGAAAAGTGGATATGAGCGACCGGCACAAGATGCTGCGGGATAAGTATACGGAAAAATACCGGCAGTTAGATTTGATCGAATAAAATAAGAAGTCCCTTATTGTAGGGACTTTTTATTTTTCTATTATTATCCTATTTCATCAACACCACTTTCTGTTTTTCAACAAACTCCCCGCTCTGCAGCCGCACAAAATACACGCCGCTGGGTTGGTTGCCGGCATTCCACACAACTTCATATTCACCAGCAAAAATTTCTTCATTTATCAATGTTTCCACAAGCCTTCCGGTTACATCGATTATTTGTATTAGCGAGCTATGCCTCGCCGCTACGCTAAACCGGATGGTGGTAGATGGGTTGAAG
>CATMBH010000080.1:0-6279 GCA_950063985.1 uncultured Fidelibacterota bacterium | reverse complement strand
AAAGCCAGTCCACAGGCAATCTCGCGCTTCAAGGAATATTGTCGTAATATGGATAGTACAAATTCAGCAGAATTAATCGCTGAATTGCGTGCTTCTGATGAAGGTCAGGAAGGATTATCAGCATTTTTGGAAAAACGTCCTCCTTCATGGGCAAAATAAAATGAACTCTCTCCCTGCTGCTGTCCGCATCGTGGAAGTGGGCCCGCGTGATGGATTTCAAAGTATTGAACAAACCATACCCACAGACGCAAAAATCCAGTTCATCAACACTCTATCTGAAGCAAAATTACCCGAAATAGAAGTCACCAGTTTTGTGTCTCCGCAATGGATCCCGCACTTGGCTGATGCGCAAGAGGTATCGATAGAAATCATACGAGATTCGAATATTTTGTATACGGCATTAATCCCAAATATTAAAGGATTAGAGCGGGCATTGGATGCCAACTATTCTTCTGTGGCTATTTTTACGGCAGCCAGTGATACATTCTCACAAAAAAATATAAATTGTAGTATCAAAGAAAGCATTACTCGTTTCCAGAAAATGAAAACATCTTTTCAAGATAACAACATGCGAGTCCGCGGTTATATTTCTACCGTATGGGTGTGCCCCTATGAAGGACAGATGGAACCAGAAAATGTTTTACCGGTCATTGATGCTTTGTTGGAATTGGGGATAGATGAAATTTCACTAGGTGATACTATTGGAAAAGCAACACCGGATGATGTCAGAAATACACTGGATCTAATTCTATCTCTACATGATGCAAATCAGTTTGCATTGCATTTCCATGATACCTACAATCATGCCCTTGAAAACATAAGAGTTGGATTGGAATATGGTATCAGCACTTTTGATTCCAGTGCCGGTGGAGTTGGCGGATGCCCTTTTGCTCCCGGTGCTTCAGGAAATGTAAGTACCGGTTCTGTATTAAATCTTTGCAAAGAATTAGGAATTGAGACAGGTGTTGATGGACAAAAATTATCAGCAGCAGCAAATTTTATTCAATCTTATTTAAATTAATTCATGAGCCTTATTGAAACAAAAATCAAAACCGATTCAGATCGTTATAAAGAACGCTTCGCTTTTCATAAAGACTTATCAGCAAATCTTGAATCATTATTGAAAAAAGTGCGCAAAATGGGTTCTCCTCAACGAATCGAAAAACATCACAAGCGTGGAAAACGCACTGCCCGTGAACGTATCGATCTGCTCAAAGATGATGAATCATTATTCCTGGAATTTTCTGCTCTCGCTGCTCATGAGGTCTATGATGATTACCTCCCTGCCGCCGGGATCATTACAGGAATAGTAACAGTTGAAGGCCGGCAATGTATTTTGGTTGCAAATGATGCAACGGTGAAAGGCGGCACTTACTATCCACTCACAGTCAAAAAACATTTACGAGCCCAGGAAATTGCATTAGAAAACCACCTGCCCTGCATTTACCTCGTTGATAGCGGTGGCGCATTTTTACCAAAGCAGGATGAAGTATTTCCGGATAGGGATCATTTTGGACGCATCTTTTATAACCAAGCCCAGATGAGCGCTAAAGGCATTCCGCAGATAGCTTCCGTTATGGGATCATGCACGGCCGGTGGAGCCTATGTTCCCGCAATGAGTGACGAAGCGATTATCGTGAATAAAACTGGGACTATCTTCCTGGGAGGACCACCATTAGTCAAAGCAGCTATTGGCCAGGATGCAACTGCTGAAGAATTGGGTGGAGCCAAAATGCATACCCGTATCAGTGGTGTTGCAGATCATTTCGCTGAAAATGATGAAGAAGCACTTTCCATTTGCAGAAATATTATTGCCCACTTCCCTGTCAAAGAATCAACTCAAGTAAGTGGTTTTCGTGAACCCAAATACGATGCAGATGAGATTCTGGGAATCCTGACAAAAGACCATCGAACGACATTTGATGTCCGTGAGATTATTGCCCGTATTGTAGATGGTTCTAAACTCCAGGAATTCAAAGCTGATTATGGAAAAACACTCGTTACTGGTTTTGCAAAGATCGCAGGCATACCCTTGGGAATCGTTGCCAACAATGGTGTGCTCTTCAGTGAAACATCGTTAAAAGGTGCTCATTTTGTAGAACTCTGTTGTCAGCGTAAACTACCAATCCTTTTTCTGCAAAATATTACCGGATTCATGGTCGGGAAAAATGCTGAAAAAGGTGGAATTGCCAAAGACGGAGCAAAGTTGGTCCAAGCAGTAGCCACTGCGAACGTTCCTAAAATAACAATCATCATCGGTGGGAGCTTTGGAGCCGGGAATTATGCCATGTCTGGTCGAGCTTATCAGCCGCGCTTTTTGTGGATGTGGCCCAATGCCCGCATATCAGTGATGGGTGGAGATCAGGCTGCGGATGTACTGGCCACCATTAAAAAAAATCAGCTTAAATCTGAAGGAAAAGAAATGAGCACTGAAGAATGGGATGAACTGCGCAATCCCATTTTGGAGAAATATGAGAAAGAAGGCCATCCTTACTATGCCAGCTCTCGACTTTGGGATGATGGCGTTATAAGCCCTTTGGAAACACGACAAGTTCTTGCTACAGCATTAAAAGCTGTAGCAAACGCGCCAATTCCCGATCATAATTTCCCTGTTTTCAGGATGTGATTCTCCTCCTTTTTATTAATGAACCCCAGTAAGACCACGCTCTATATAGTAACCATGATCGCCATGGTTACCTGGGGGTTATCTTGGACAAATGCCAAGATCGTGGGAATGTATGGAGATGCCCCGCTGATGACGTTTTGGCGATTCGTATTTGCTACCCTATCTTTTGCTCCTATTGTTTACTTTACAAAAAATAGTTTTTCCATCAATGGCAAGAGTTTGCGATTCATCGCCTTGAATGCACTATTCATGACCTCTTACAATTATTTTTATTCGCGGTACGCAAGTTGGTTTAGCTGGTGCTGGCGGCGTTCTCGTAACAACTCTTAACCCTATCAATACAGCTATCTTGGCAGCGATACTATTCAATATTCCATTATATCGAAAAGATATTGCTGGCATGATTATAGGTTTCATTGGTGGTGGAATGATCATGAATATTTGGAATATGGACATGGATATGCTTCTGCAAAGTGGAAATGCTCACTTTCTTTTGGCTTCATTATCTTGGGCTGCAGTCACGTTGATCACATCTCGTTCAAAAGATGTAATGCCATTTATTCCATACAGCTTCTGGTGTTTTGGTATTGCCAGTCTGCTGAGCCTCCTGCTTGCTTTTGATCAACCTTTGTTATCCATTTTTCAGTTTGATTGGGTATTCTGGCTGAATATGTTGTTTTTGGCCGTTGGCGCAATGGCTTTTGGTACAACAATATATTTTCTAGCATCAAGGCAATTGGGTCCTCAAAAAGCCAGCTCATTTATTTTCACCGTTCCTGTAACAGCCATGCTGTTCGCTATGTTATTCTTAAATGAAGAATTAACGATTACGATTGCAACAGGAAGTATTCTAGCAATGTTTGCAGTGTATTTAATAAATAAGAAGTCGTGATGTACCAGGATCATCTTTCTGAAGATCATGATCAAAATGCTCCTCTTTGGGACGACAAAACAGTTGAATGGTATGTAGCTGAATATGGTGATCATATTTCCAATGCCTTGACCATTCATCATGCAGGTTTAAAAACTGAAGATCATTTACTAGATATTGGCTGCGGCAGTGGAACAGCCTGCAGGGAAGCAGCAAAAATCATTACAAAGGGGACCATTACAGGAATTGATCCGACACCGGGCATGATTCGAATTGCGAATGAACAAACTTCAAATGATATTAAACATATTCATTTCCTTGAAGGCGGCACCGAAGAAATCCCATTACCCAGTTCATCCATAACTATTTGCACAGCCATAAATTCGCTTCATCATTGGAGTAACTATAAAAAGGGTTTTGAGGAAGTATTACGTGTGTTAATGCCCGGTGGACGATTGATCATCAGCGATGAGATAGTTGCAAATGATTCGTGTGGACATGGAGATGGACCATTGTCAGACCCGGAAAAAGTAACAAAAGAGATCGAGAATTCTGGTTTTTCTAACGTATCATTAGAAAAACATGAAGTGAATGGTGAAGGGATATATTTATTTAGAGCAGAAAATAGTTAGAAATAATTCTGCATAACCTGCTGAAATAATTTAGGGGGCCGCTTGGCTTTGCCATCATGGTCAATAAAGCCATGTATCGTATAACCAGAAGCCAGCAAAATATCATCTTTTAATACTTCATATTCTATTTTCATTCTAGCCTTAGGCATTTCCTTTATGGATGTTCGAATAGTTATTTCATCTTCGAAGTTGGCACCCTGTTTATAATCACAATGGGCTGAAACAACGGGGAGAAAGAATCCTTTATTTTCTATATCGGTTACAATGAGCCCGATTGACTTGAGCATTTCTGTCCGGGCCGCTTCAAAATATTCCAAATAGCGTGTGTAATACACCACACCCATCTTATCGATATCTTTATAGTATACCTTGATATTATAATCGAAAGAAATCACGCAGACTCAGTAAATACACCCATGGCATCATAACGGGAGATACGTTGATCCAAAAATGCATCAGGGTCAGTTTGCAGCAATGCGTTGAGTTCTTCCAATATCACTGATTTTAACGATTCTACCATTTTATCAGGTTTACGATGGGCACCACCCAACGGTTCTGCGATTATCCGATCACAAATCCCCATCTCCAGTAAATCTTTTGGAGTAACTTTCATAGCGTCAGCTGCATTTGAAGCTAAAGCCGCATCGCGCCATAAAATGGAGGCGCATCCTTCAGGACTGATGACAGAATACCACGTGTTTTCCAACATTAGCATACGATCACAGACACCGATACCTAAAGCACCTCCGCTCGCTCCTTCGCCAATGATAATTACCAAGATCGGTACTTTCAATCGTGACATTTCCAGCAGATTCTTGGCAATGGCTTCACCCTGACCTCTTTCCTCTGCTCCAATTCCGGGATACGCTCCAGGTGTATCAATTAATGAAACGATGGGTACATTGAATTTTTCAGCCAGTTTCATTAAGCGGAGCGCTTTCCGATAACCTTCCGGACGCATCATTCCAAAATTACGGAATAGATTTTCATTCGTATTGCGGCCTTTCTGCTGTCCTATAAATAAGATCGATTGTCCATCGATTGAGCCCAGTCCGCCCACTAAAGAAGGGTCATCCGCAAAATGTCGATCTCCATGAAGTTCTACAAAATCCGGCGCTAGTTTTTGAATATAATCCAAGCTGAAGGGCCTTTGAGGATGGCGGGCTATTTGCACACGCTGCCAGCGGGTCAACCCTGAAAAGATCGATTTCAACTCCTGTTTTCGCTGTTCTTTCAACTCTTCGATCCGAGATCTCTTCGAGTCTGGATCGTCGCTGGTCTCCATTTCTATGATCTTCTGATCGATCACTTTCAGGGGTTTTTCAAAGTCTAAATAAAAATCTGCCATTATCCGTTAAATACTGTTTTCACTATAATTTCAATGTCAAAAGACAGGCTTTGATTTTGAACATAATAATGATCCAATAAACGCCTATCTTGCTCTGTGAATTTAACATTCCTTAACCGTTCCAACCCAGTAAGTCCCGGCATGCATAGGAGTTTGGGATCATTTTCTTCTGTTGGGATTAATGATGAACCCACCAGACTCATCTTCCCTGTCACGATCGACCATAACAACGGGAGGTCATGTATAAATCCATAGTTACTATTAAAAATTCGACCGTAAAAACGACTATTGTCCTGACCCCAGAATTCCACTTTTTTCGGCAAACTGCCAATGCATCTCAACAGAATTATCGGCGAAAACAAGATTAATAAAGCTGATGATATAAATGTATCAAATAAGCGTTTAGTGATCGCATGCAGCCGATTAAAGAGCGTGTATTCGATGTTTACAAATGAATATTCACCTATCTCTTCAATGGATGCTTTCCCTAATAAAATATCCTGATGGCGAGGGACCATTCTATACGTCAGGCGCATTTCTTTTGTTGTATCCATTATGTTTAGTATTTCTTCATTGGAAAAAGCTGTATTTGAAAAAATAAATTCGCGAATAACATGAGTTTTTACAATTCCTTTTAAATCGGAAATACTACCTAAAAATGGTAAGGGTAATTCGTCATGTCTTGGATGTGTATCAGCAAAGCCAACAACATCGAGTCCAGTGTCAAAACGCTTAAGAATATGATTTGCAATTCGAGTCCCTTCGCCATCGGAACCAATGATCAATGTTTTCCTAGTGAACA
>CATMBH010000079.1:0-6279 GCA_950063985.1 uncultured Fidelibacterota bacterium | reverse complement strand
CCCTTAATAATACAGCCCAAGCCACTGCATTTTATGCTCTAGGCGTCCTAGCTTCAATGGGTATAGATGTAGATGACTCTGCTTACGACTACATCCCGGGTGCAAACGGCCGTTTGGTTTTCCAAATCGGCAATTCCTGCGTACCGGATTATCAGGAGCGAGATGTTTTCGCCCTATTTGAAGTTATTGAGGTTGCAGGTGTAGATTCTGAAGATTTTCTCCCGGCCAAGTTTGCTGTCTATGAGAATTATCCCAACCCCTTCAACCCGGTTACGAAAATCAGTTTTGATCTAACTGTACAATCTGCAACCGAAGTTACTGTTTGGAATTTGCTGGGTCAAAAAGTATCCACATTGTTCGCAGGAAACTTATCAGCAGGTCATCATACTGTAACCTTTGATGGTCATAATGCAAACGGCAGTCTGCTTCCCAGCGGTGTATACATTTACCGTGTGGAGTCAGGCAGCAATGTGGCAACCAAAAAAATGATGCTGTTGAAATAAATACAGTTTTTATTTTGAACACATCATAACTCAGACAGCTCCACCCTGCGGTGGAGCTGTCTGTTTATAGACAAGATTAATATGAAAAAAATAATCTATCATTTCATCATATTTGCCCTTTTCAGCCAGCTTTTTGCCCAAAGCGGCTCAATCACCGGACGGATTACAGATGCTGAAAATAACGATCCCCTCATTGGTGCAAACGTGATCGTTAAAGGAACAACCATGGGCGCCGCAACTGACGTTAGGGGTAATTATAACATTTTGAATGTTCCTGTGGGAGCAGTGACCATCATGGTCTCATACATTGGCTATGAAGAAAAGACCCAGGATCTGACTGTTACTTTAGGTGAAATTGTTACTGCCAATATCGCATTGGCTCCAGAAGCCATCCAGATGCAGACCTACGTGGTAACCGCTTCACGGAGACGGGAGCGCGTGGAAGATGCACCGGCTGCGATCAGCGTGATTACGCAAAAAGAAATTCGCCGGGAGAGCAACACAAACTTGGGTGATTATTTGAAACAGGTAAAAGGGGTGGATTTTACCCAGTCTGGTGTAGACAGTTATAATTTAAGTGCCCGGGGATTTAATTCTTCTTTCAGTTCAAGGCTGCTAACATTGACAGACGGCAGAATGGCCAATGTTCCTTCCCTGCGTTTGATTGCTTACAATGTCATCCCTGTTTCTTTTGAAGATGTAAAACAATTTGAAGTGGTGCTCGGACCCTCTTCGGCACTCTATGGCCCCAATGCTCACAGCGGTGTATTAAATATCATTACATCCACTCCCCGGGAATCAAAAGGTACAACGATCAATGTACAAGGCGGAAGCCTGGCTCAAGAAAGGGGTTATTTAAAAAAACTGACTATGCGTCATGCGACTACCTTTAAAGATTTTGGCTTTAAAATTTCCGGCGTTGCCTTCAACGCCTATGATTGGGAGCATTATAATACCGATGAATACGAAGGCCACGATCCTTCATTCCTGGGAAGAGCAACATTAACACACAATGGTGTGGACGATAATAACTCCTATGCTGAATTCGGCAATCCCCCTTTCAATATTAATATGCTTACAGCCATATCCAGCGGTGAGATCGCCAATAACGGTATCGATGATAACGGCAATGGCTTTATCGATGAAAATGATTCGTGGGAGGGGCTCATGTACCGTGACAATATTGACGGGTTGTTTCCTATCGGCACTGAAGCCGGCAGCCCGACCATTACCCAAGAAATGGTAGATGCGGCTGCTGATGACCCCTATTATCGTTATGTATTAGATAACGGTATAATTCTTTGGGGCGTAACAGAAGATATGATCGGCCGCGCCTATGCCGATGGGTTGGATAACAATGGAGATGGGCTCATCGATACCGGCATCGATGAAGGTATTGATGAAGGTGATGAATCCTGGTACGATGGTTTTGATAATGATGGCGATGGTCTGGTGGACGAAAAAGATGAGATTGGATCGCGCTGGATCGCGCGCTTTGGCAGTTATAATTCAGGGACTCCTAATGATGATTCTACAAATTGGTCTGGTTACGGTTTTGGTGATTATAAGTATGATGATGAGGGCAATATAATTTTTGATACAAATGGCGATGGTATTTACAATGGTGATGGTGATTTTCAACTGCAATTTTCCCCAAATTTCCCACGCTTTGTATCAGATGCCAATGATGATGGTGTCGATGATTATCCTGATTTCAATGTCAAAAATTACCGCTACGACGTACGCCTTGACTATGAACCCAGCCAAGACTTTACAATGACTTTTTCGCACGGATACGCCTACGCCCGTAATATTAATATTACCGGTATTGCCCGCTACCTCGCCGACGGCTGGGTCTACCGTTACTGGCATGGCCGTATGCGTTATAAGAATTTTTTCCTGCAGTCGTATTTGAATACTAGTTTTTCAGGTGATCCCGATAAACCAACACGAAACCTGTCTACAGGCGGAACAATTTATGACCGTTCCGGGAAATGGAGTACACAGCTCCAACATTCTATGGAACTTTTAAACGGGAATTTCCGGTTCGTTTGGGGTATTGATTATTTCCTCACCATGCCGGATACGCGCGGCTCAATCCTTTCGGATAATCATCTTGTGGATAGACGTGATAATAACGGTAATGGTGAAGCTTTTTCCCCTATCAGTTTTACCGATTATAACGATAATCTTTTGTACGATGATGGTGAACAATTCAATATGTGGTCTTCCGATTCCACAGATAATGTATTAAATGCTATTCAAGACGGTGTGGATAATGATGGTGATAGTGATGATTATGAAGATACAAATGGCAATGGCCTGCCGGATGCCTGGGAACCGGGAGTAAACGGTGTTGGTAATGTCTACGCTGACGGTATCGATAATGACGGTGACGGCAAGGTGGATGAGAACATTGATGAAGGTATTGATGAGCAAGCTGAAGACAATCGTTATGTGGTCAATGAATTGGGTATATATTACCAAATGAATTGGAAGCTTGCAGATAAATGGGAATTAATCCAGGCTACACGTTTTGATTCCCATGACCGTTTGACGGATGTGATTGAATACAATAATTCTGATCGTAATTACAGTCCCTTTAACTGGAAAATAAACCTGGATAAAACAGACGGTGTGCAGATCTCGCCAAAGATCGGCCTTATCTGGCGACCCCGGGAAAACCAGAATATTCGCCTTACCTATGCCCAGGCATTTAATACACCTTCAAATCAGCATTTATTCCTGGACATTTTCGTAACGCGTGTGGTGACGTTCAAGGTCTACGCCAAGGGTGCTCATCAAGGCTATAATTTCCCAAGAGACCCTGAAACAGGACAAGTATACTGGAAGGATCCCTATGATGCCTCCAGCCTTGCAGTCTTTGATCCGGAAACTCAAGTCCTCTTTTTTCCGTCAACTGATCCAAAAGTGAAAGGCCATTTTAAAGATAAGGTCAATGATCAGTCAGGTATGTATCCTGAAGTCATGCGTACACTTGAATTGGGCTATAAAGGACGCTTAACACCAAAACTATATGGTACTGTGGATCTTTTTCTTAATCATTATGATTCATTCATTAGCTCAATTTCCTTTATTACTCCGCTAGTATTAGAAAAAGAAGCCCTGTCCACTGACTGGAATGGAGATGGTATTAAAAATGATGATCCGAATGAAATTTTAGATCAGCAAGATTTGGAGACATCTTTTGATCATTGGCGTGATTATATCGATGGATTAACCGCTTTGGACACAACCCGTGGTCAAAATCCACCTGTAGTCGTGGGTTATATCAATTATGGGGAAGTAGATATGAGCGGTTTAGATATGAGCCTGGCCTGGTTCTTGAATCGAGAGTGGTCATTGGGTTTAAATTATTCTTATTTGAGTATTACTGAATTCATGAACCCCATCACCAACACACCCGATCCTATCAATGCCCCACGGCATAAAGGAGGAATAAAAATACAATATAATCCCAGGAAATTTGATTTCAGCAGTACCCTGAATGTCCGTTATGTGGATGCTTTTCCGTGGTCATCAGGAATTTATTACGGTAAAATTAATTCCTATTTCATTGGTGATCTGCACACCAGCTATAAATTAAATGAACACCTGGCAGCGATGTTGACAATCAATAATATTCTGGATCATCGCCATGTGGAAATCATGGGTGGTCCAGCATTGGGTAGATCGATCATTTTGCGCTTACAGGCTAAACTCTAGAATTTCCCAAACCAAAAGAACGCCCCTGTTTCGATATAATCCGGGGTGTTTTAACTTTCAGTACTTTTATTAGGGGAAATATCATGATCAAAAACATAACCTTAGCCGTAATATTTATCTCATCGCTTGTATATAGTCATTGCCAAGTGCCCTGCGGTATATATGATGATGCCTTGCGCATCCACCAAATACAAGAGCATATTGAAACAATCACTAAAGCAATGCATCAGATCAAGGCATTATCAGATCAAGGAAATAATGCGTTGAATGCAAATCAGCAGGTCCGCTGGATCAATACCAAGGAAGAACACGCCACACTAATTCAGAGGATCGTATCCGACTATTTTTTGACTCAACGCATAAAATTCAAAAAAGAAAATGGTTCTGCAAGATCAACATACGTTCAACAAACAACGACGTTACACCAAATGCTGGTAGCCGCAATGAAATGCAAGCAATCAGTAGATAGTCATAATGCTAACAGATTATCAGAGTTAACCAAAACATTTGCCGAATTATATTTTGATGAACACGGTTTAGAACATTTAGAAGAATTAAACCATAAAAAATGATTTCCTGGCTGGATAGAATTGACTCAGCCTTGCTTCATTTTTTCAATGGCACATTGTCCAATCCCATTTTTGACTTTATCATGCCCATCATCACCAATCAGGATTATTGGGCAATCCCCATCCTGCTTCTTGTTTTGGGATTGATATTTAAGGGTGGTAAACGAGGTAAAATAACAGCCGCTTTACTTATTATTGCAGTGGGTGCATCAGATGCAATTGCTGCTCAATTGATAAAACCCTGGGTTGAACGCCTCCGTCCTTCACATGCATTAATAGACTCAATCAATCTTTTGGTCTCAAAAGGTGGTAAATACAGTTTTGTCTCCAACCATGCCGCGAATATGTTCTGCGCAGCTGCTGTTTTAACCTATTTCTATTCTAAATGGAAAAAAGTACTTTATACTTTGGCAGTGATTGTAGCCTTCAGCCGTGTGTACACAGGTGTACACTATCCAGGTGATGCTATTTTTGGAGGACTATTTGGCTATGGAATGGCATGGTTGATTATTTCCCTTTGGGTGGTTGTTAAAATGAGGGAAATTAAACGAGGACAAACCTGGGTGTTCTATGAATAGATATTAATTGGGAAGGTTGGACTCTGGCGGTTTAACGCCAAATTCCTGGAACGATTCATGTCCCGGGGATTTGATTTCCCCATGTTTCTCTTCAAATTTGCTGATATTATCCTGCAATGCCAACATAAACGCTTTGACATGCTGTGGGGCCATAATGATTCGAGAATGAATTTTTGCCTTGGGAACACCCGGCAGCAAACGAGTGTAATCCATTACGAATTCTGCGGGAGAATGCGTAACAACGACAAAGTTTGCATATTCACCGCTACTTACACTTTCATCTAATTCTATATTAATCTGTTGGACTTTTTTCTTATCCATAACTCCTCCTCAAAAGTATTTAATAATTATCGAATTCACTGCGGTTAAATTCTTCCCAGTCTTCATCCAGTCCTTTAAATTCAGTGTATTCCGGACGCGGCTCATTATCTTCTGCATCTTTTTGTCGGACCATTTCATTTTCATACAGACTAAATGTATCCTTTTTCTTTTCAAAGTCGGCAGGATTTACATCTTCTTCTTCAGTTTGATCGAGGTTTTCGATATCTTCACTATATATTTTGGTATTAAAGAAATCCAAATTTTCCACAATACCGTTGGTCATTAAATATTCAAGAAAATCTAAATATTTTCTGTCTTTTAATTCTGTTTTACACTTTGGGCAAGTTAAACTTTCCTTGAGTTCTTCCTCCTCAAGAGTGGTTTCACACGCCGGGCAAATAATTCCTTCTAACATACGTTTTTTCCCTCGAAAATCGGGCGTTAAGTTAATCGAGTGCTTCAGTATCGTCAACAGCTTTATTATGTTTTTTTACGACGGTAAATTGAGTCTAACAGCGATTTTTCAACTGCTGATAATTCCAATCCGCGGTGCGATTTAACAATTTTAGCTGTTTCCAAAAA
>CATMBH010000078.1:0-6372 GCA_950063985.1 uncultured Fidelibacterota bacterium | reverse complement strand
CTTCACAAAAACAAGCTAAAGCAGAATTAAATATTTCAACCAAAAAGGTTTTAATGTTTTTTGGTTTGATTAGGGAATACAAAGGGCTGGATATTCTTATACATGCCATGGAAGAAATCAAAGACAAACTTGAAAACTTTACATTGCTGATTGTTGGAGAATGTTACGGAGATGAAAAAAAATATACTGATTTGATTAATAATGCTGGTATTACTGACAATGTTCAATGTCATTTTTCTTTTATTCCTGATAATGAAGTTGGGAAATATTTTTCAGCTTCAGATGTGATTGTATTACCATATAAAACTGCTTCACAAAGCGGTATAGTTCAGATCGCATATCATTATGACACACCAGTGATCGTCAGTAATGTAGGCGGTTTACCGGAAATTGTAGATGATGGAAAGACGGGTTTTTGTGTCGAACCAAATCCAAGCTCATTCGCTGACGCGATCCGATTATTTTACTCCATTCAAGATAAAGAATCATTTAGGAGCAACATTGCCGAGTATAAAAAACGATTTTCCTGGGATGTGATGGTAAAAACAGTCGAGGAATTGGCTTATGCCGGTTGAAGCGTCAGTAACCGTGATTGTCCTCAATTGGAACGGAAAGGTACTCCTTGAGGATTGCTTGAGTACTTTGGAAAAAGTCGAATATAATAACTATAATGTTTTAGTTGTAGATAATGGTTCAACAGATGATTCAGTTCAATATATTGAATCAAATTTCTCTGCTGTGGATGTTCTGGAGCTGGATAACAATCTAGGTTATGCTGGTGGAAATAACGCCGGATTCAAACACGTGTTGTTGAAATATGATCCGGAAATAGTTGTTTTTCTGAACAATGATACAATTGTAGATGCGCATTTTATATCTGCATTGGTCAAGAAACTAGACGATCCTGATGCAGGGATTGCAGCACCGAAAATATATTATGCTAATAAACCGGAACGAATCTGGTTTAATGGTGCGGATATTAATTTGGCCACAGGCAAGATCAAGCATCGTAATATTCGTGAAATGGATTCTGCAAGGTTGGTTACAATGGAAATGTCTGATTATGCAACGGGATGCTGTCTGGCGATCAAGTCAAAGATATTTTCTAACATCAATGGATTTGATGAAGCTTTTTCCATGTATGCTGAAGATGTAGACCTATCCCTGCGGGTTAAAGAAAATGGCAAGGAAATATATATGGCGCCAGGCGCCAAAGTGTGGCATAAGGTTTCATCTTCTATTGGAGGTGAACTCTCGTTAAAGAAATTGAGGCGAAAATTTGGCGGTCTGTTGCGGATCTATGTGAAACATGCCAATCTGTTTGAATGGCTGTCCATTTTGCTATTAAGCCCGGTATTGATCCTGATAAATTTGTTACGGCTGCTGGTGTTAAAATTTCACCAATCTTCATCAGAATAAAAATTAACTGCTATTTCAGCGGTCATTTCCCGAATAACAGCTATCTGATCTGCTGAAAGTTTCTTTTTCCAATTCTTGATATTGGCTTTGCTATCCCGTTGTAATTGATGTATTTGTTTTTGATTCGTGACCTCACCTGTATTTTTTGAAGATGTAAAAGCAGTGATCTTTTGTTCAATCTCTGTCGAAAATGTTAATCCTAGAGAATCATACAATCTATTGAATTCTCGAACCGGATCAGAAGATAGATCTTCATGTCGTTTAAATATCCATTCCTTTTGTGAATTTTTATAAGCATGAATCACATAATGCAGGCAATTCCAAAGCAAGGCAGCTTCTTTAACTGGATTATCTTTATAGCCGGATTTCATTTCATCGGCGAACGTGTGTAAATGGTCAATCATTAATGGTTCCTGTTCCAGAAAATTGGAAAAGTCAAAGCGCCAGTTTAGACGCACTAGGCTGCTGACAAAAGCGGCTGGATGGCGGATGAGGATAACAGGTCTGATGCTGAAATGTCTCACCAGCCACGGAACAGATAATATTGCAATAGGATCTTTCATCAGCGGGATGGGAGCAATGCCTTTACACTGAATTCGTTTGCAGGCCTGATAGAACTCTATTCTTTCCGGGGTATTGCGGAGGTTGAATTTTCCATCTATATCCATGAGGCTGTAGGCTTCCGCAAATGTGTAGTTGTAATTGAAGATCCGCTTCAGTTCACTGGCAAATGGTTCTGTTTCGGTTGTAAGATATTTGAACCAAATATCGAATATTCTTTTCTTTCGTAGAATGCCATTGGGATGAAAACATTCGTATACGTATTGAACTTCATCAGTCAATGACATCATTTTCCCTACCCAGGTCGTTCCGGAACGATGTGATCCTGTAACTAAAATTGGTGAATTATTCATTTAAAAATTGTATTTGAAAAGACTAATGTTTAGTCCATTTATTTATTTTTCTCTTTAAACGAGCACAAATCTGAAATTTACCAGCAAACCTGTTTTTTAATTCGAATTTCAATAATTATTATTTTAGATGACTATCTTTTCTTACAACGAAAACAATATTTGATGTAAAAATTCCTTTAGAAAAAAATTCAGAACATCTTGCAATAATTTGACCAACCAAGTTTATCTCAAAGGACGTACCGTTCTTCTTTCTTAAAAAAGGAAATTCTAGATACAGACCTAGCCGGATATTCTTTGTATGAAAGCGATCGTAATAAAACCATTCAATAATTTCAAATCTTGATTTGTTAATAAACTCCGTCAAATCCTTTTTACTATAATAATATTGGTAGAAAATCCGATTCTTATTCCTAAATGATGGTTTTATTAATTTTAATAGCGGCATGGTAAATAGCCTGCGTACGGTACTTCTATAATAATTTTGATATGGCACAGAAATAATCATTATTCCTTCTTTTTTGAGAACTCGGCGAGCTTCCAAGAGTGAATCTTCTGGTCCTTCTTCAAAATGCTCTATTACCCCCATAGATAAATAAAGATCAATTGATGAATCTTCAATGGGCAATGAGTCAACATTGCCCACCTTCACAGTTATTTCTTTATCATGCTTTTTAATTTTATCTAAGGGAGGTGTAATAAAATCAACCCCAATAAGTTTTTTGTACCCTAACCTACGAAGGAAAATTAACCATCTACCAAGACCACAACCGCCCTCTAATACGACACTATCTTTATTAGAATAGTTTTTTATTGCTTCAAGAAGTTTAGGGTAGTCATTATTAGTAATTTTAGCTTGTACTTCAATTGAAGTTTCTTCCCAATAATTTTCCCAACTCGTATCTGTGGGCAGTAGATACCACTTTATTGACATTAGCTAGTTTTCTTTTATCATTTTTAGTGTGGAGATATATTCATTAATGTTTTCAAATATGTTCAAGTATTTAAAAAATATACAGGAGCTTTTATTGAATTATATTTTCCATTCTGGATTTGTTTTTCGCATTAAAATTTTCATCAGTAATAAGAGTGTTTTATTCTCAAAAATCCACTTTTCAGGATATTGTCTAGATAATATATCCCTTAATGTGGTGCCGCCAGTTTGAGGTAAGTGAAGAATAATAAGTGTATCATTCATTTAGTTGTATACCTGATTGATTGATAAATTTAAGTAGTTGAGAAAATAACTATACAGATGTATCACATAAAGATTAATTTATTCAAATATACATGCTAACACATACACAAAGAAGACTAGTCAATTCGTTTTTAGGATCATTTGAAAATGTATTTGTCGAACCATTTATTAATCTCCGGTCAGTTAAAATAAATCCTATATTTTTAGTAGGTCCTCCGAGGTCAGGAACGACAGTGATTTATCGCTGGTTTACATATTACCTCAATCAAAAAACTGCATACATTTCTCGTCTAGCTGATTTGTATCCTGATGGCGCTTATTTTTTAAATTGGTTCGGATTGAAAATGTTCGGCAAAAAACTAGAAATTCAATCTCCACATACGTATGGACAAGTCAAGGGAATGACCGCCTTGGCCGAGGGAAATAGGCTTTGGCCATGGTGTGAAGAAAGTTTAGATGGGATAGAAAAATATAATGCCCGTCATTTATTTGATAGAACGGATTATCAAAAACACAAAAGCATTACAGCAGATGTTTATTATTTTTTGCATAAAGTGATAAGAAAACAATGTTTATTAATGAACAGCGATCTTTTAATAAATAAGTCTGTGCATAACACAATCCGTATTTTGGAATTAAAACAATTATTCCCAACGGCAAAATTTATTGGAATTATAAGAGATGGTCGAGATGTTACAAAATCATTAATAAATGCTCGCATTGATATTCAGGGGAATTCACAAAACTGGTGGAGTGTAAAACCATCAAACTGGGAAAAATGTCAATTATTACCGCCACATCTTTCATGTGGAAAGCAATGGGAAGGATTATTGAACGACATGGAGAAACAATTTGCACAATTATCAAAAAATGATTTTTTATATGTACGTTACGAAGATTTTTTATCTAATCCGTATGAAGAGCTAGAAAGGATATACTGTCATTTTAATTTGAAATTTGAATTTTCATCAATTCAAAAGGATAGTTTAAAAAAACCAAAGGATTATAAACAATTTTTCACAGAACAAGAATTAATTGAATTAAATGAAAGTATTTCAAATAAATTAATTCAATGGGGATACAATTGATTATCCAAACGTTAGTTTTTTGGAAACAATGAAAACAATTAAAACTATAATAATGTTCTTTGTGTACTGGTTTTCACGTCTTATTCCTAAAAAGAAAGGATTATGGATTTTCGGAGCGTGGTACGGAGAAAAATATGGGGATAACACCAAATATTTATTTGAGCATATCAACAAAAATGAACCTGATATCAGATCCGTTTGGTTAACCAGAAATCAACAAGCATTTGATTTGATTCGTTTAAAAGGCTATGAAGTATATTGGACTTACAGTTTAAAAGGATTCTTATTTTCAATGATAGCTGAAAAAATATTTATTACTGTCGGAATTAAGGATGTGAATAGATATGCAATTAATAGAAAAGATGTTATTATGATGTGGCACGGTAATACTCCTATCAAAAAAATTGTGTTCGATGACACAATCACTCGCAATAATCAATCTTTTTTAGAGAAATTACTCTACTTGTTATTTCCTTTCCTCGGGATGACAAGATTTGATGGACTGGCAACATCAGGCTCTGAAGAAGCATCAAAAATATTTCAAAGCGCTTTTCGAGCCCATGAAAAACAAATATTACTTACTGGTTATCCCAGGAATGATACATTTTTTGAATTGAATCAAAATGCTCCACTACTGGAAGAGCTTGAATCGTTAAGGATAACGAATACATCAACTGTGATATATATGCCTACTCACAGAAAAGAAGGAAAGGGTGAAATATCTGAACTTCTTGATATAGATCTTAATGTGTTAAATCAATCATTGAAATCAATTAATGCTAAACTGTTTATAAAGCTCCATTTTTTTCACTTAAAAAACCTCAACTTCAACAATGTAAGTAACATATATTTTATCACCGATGATGATATTGACCAGGATATTTATACAGTATTAGCCAAGTTTGATATGATGATTACTGACTTTTCAAGTGTACACTTTGATTTTCTTTTGACCAAAAAGCCAATCATATTTGCCCCCTTTGATAAAGAAAAATATTTAACGGATGATCGGGAATTTTACTTTAATTACGATGAAGTAACGCCAGGACCACAGGCTGGTAACTGGACAGAAATTTTAGAAAACATTGAAAAGTTTATTCAAAATCCAAAACTATATGAAGCGGAAAGACTACATGTGTTGAAAAGATTTAATAAATATACTGACTCAAATAATTGTCAAAGAGTCTTTTCTGCTATCTATCACTAAAAACAATAGTTTGAATGTTGTCTAATAATAATAAACCTATACATTCAGGTAAAATCGCCAAGGAAGCTACTATTTCAATTGTTGGCATGGGTTTTGGTGATGGTGCACGTTATTTATTTACTGCAATATTAGCAAGGTTTGCAGGAGTAGAATTTTTGGGGATTTATTCTTTAGCAAGCTCAGTAACTCGAATAGGAGAGGTGTTTGGAAGAGCAGGACTGCACAGTGGCGTGATGCGCTTTGTTAGCCGCTTGGATAAAGAAACAGAAATTGAAACAGTCAGACAGCGGATCCTGTCGGGATTAAAGCTTGGGTTGCTGTTTGGTATAGTGATCATGATCCTTCAAATCGCACTAGCAGATTGGCTGGCATTCGAACTTTTTAATGGTTCAGATCTGCTGAAAACTGTATTGATCATCAGCGCTGTTTCGTTACCATTTGCGACAATAATGGCCATTTCAGCTTTTGCCACCCAAGGATATAAACTTCTTAAATATAAAGTAATGGTATTAAATATCATCCGTCCGGCGATCATGTTAGTCTGCGTGC
>CATMBH010000077.1:0-6384 GCA_950063985.1 uncultured Fidelibacterota bacterium | reverse complement strand
ATCTCCACTTTCAGAGTCTCAACGATGATGTGACCTGTGTCTTTATCTTCGAGCCTGGATAATAATTCTCGAACAAGTCTGAAAGAGGAAGGCGCAATACCACTGCCTCCTCCTGAATGAATTCCTTCTTTTAAAATATCAACTCGTAATGTGCACCCGATTAGTCCGCGCAATGATGTTGTGGTCCAAAACTGTTCATAGTTACCGGCTCCTGAATCCAAACAGATAACGAGATCAGGAGACCCAATAACATCAGCACAGTGATCCATATAAAATGGTAAATCTGGTGAACCGCTCTCCTCTGAACATTCGATCAATATAACTATTCTAGGTAGTGAAATACCCTTGTCTAATAATGCATTAACTGTACAAACAGATGCAAAAATAGCATACCCGACATCGGCACCACCGCGGCCGTATATCTTATCATCTTTGAGCACCGGCTTCCAGGGATCCAAACCTTCTGCCCAGCCTTCCATCTCCGGCTGTTTGTCCAGATGGCCATACATCAAAACCGTGCCGTCTGAATTCCCAGGGACATCAAGGATCATTAAAGGTGTTCTACCGGCTTCTTTATAGATATTCAAAGTACTGTTATCTGGCTTATGCTTATTAACCCACTCACTGGCAAGATCAACAACCTGATCCATATAACCATTGGCTTCCCAATCAGGGTCAAAAACAGGTGACTTGTTAGGAAACTTTATATATTCAATGATGGTGGGGAGAATCTGATTGTCCCAGAACATGCTAATATCTTGTTGTAATTTTTCAGAATTCATTATGTTTAATCATGAGTTGAATATTTAATAATCAGACAATAAATATACGTATGAACCCTGTTACCTTGCTCAAACACAATGTAACTTTTATTGTGAAAAAATTTAGTGTTTTGCTAGCCCTTTTGATAATGCTTCAGGCTCAGGACCATAAAAGCATCCATCAAGTCGAAATGGAATATTATAAAACAAATTATATTCTAATTGCCGATAATGAAAATATTGACCCATTACGTTCAACAAACTCAAACCAAACTTTAAGTAAAACAGTATTTGGTTATCATCCTTACTGGATGGGGTCCTCGTGGTTGGATTATGATTACAGCCTACTGTCAACTATAGCATATTTTGGTGCAGAAGCCAATTCTACCGGAGACATTGATAACTGGCATAGCTGGCCGCCAAATAATTTAATCAGTACAGCGCACAGCGCTGGAGTTGAAGTGGTCTTAACAGTAACCTTATTTAACAGCAATGATATTTCCTCACTTTTGAGTAATGCGAATTACCGCCAAAATATTATTACTACATTGGTCAATAGTGTTTCGTCTGCAGGTGCTGATGGTGTCAATATCGATTTTGAAGGACTGCCATCTTCCCAAAAAGAGAATATGGTGCAATTTATCACTGATTTGAAAGCAGCTTTTAATAATGCTATCCCTGGTTCGCAAGTAACACTTGCAACACCAGCCGTGGATTGGTCCGGTGCCTGGGATTATGATGAATTGGCCAGCATCAGTGATGGTTTAATGATTATGGGCTATGATTATCATTGGAGTAATGCACCGACGACTGGACCGGTTGCACCTCTCACCGGGTGGGGTACCTACAATGTCATTTGGACGGTGAATGATTATTTGACTTGGTCAGGAGGACTGAATGAAAAGCTGATCTTAGGTTGTCCTTATTATGGTTATGAATGGCCAGCTGAATCAGGATCGGCGGGAGCCAATACAACGGCTAGCGGAACAGCAAAAACCTATTCAGTGGCAGAACCCCTTGCTCAAACTTATGGTAAACTGCGAGATAATGATTCCCAATCACCATGGTATAGATATCAAAGTTCTGGTTGGCATCAATGCTGGTATGATGACAGTTTATCTTTGTCTTTAAAGTATGATCTTGTGAATCAACATGAGCTTCAAGGAATTGGCATTTGGGCTCTTGGTTATGATGGTGATAATACTGAATTATGGAACGCCATAAATGAGAAGTTCACATCTACGAGTGATCTAGTAAATGAAAATAACCAGCCATCAACTTTTCTATTGCATGCACCATACCCTAATCCTTTTAATGCTACTGCTACGATTCGATTTAAGGTCATTAAACCAAATTCAATATTGCAAATTTTGGATATCAATGGACGTTTGATAGAATCAAATCAATTTGATATAGGAAATTATGAAGTTCAATGGGATGCATCTGAATATGCTTCTGGTATTTATTTTGTATCATTATCAAATGGATCAAAAAGTCAGATCCAAAAAATGACACTTATAAAGTGAGGAACCTTCTACCCTTTGTCATTACATCAATCATATTTAGTCAGTCCATCCACCAAATGGAAATGGAAAAATATGAGCACCAGGTTCAAACAGGATTGGATGTATTGATAAATGAAAAGCTGGAGATTATCAAGGGTAAAAAGGTTGGGTTGGTCACAAATCACACAGGAGTAGACCGCAGCGGCAAACCCAATTATGAAATATTAATGCTACTGTCTGATGTAGACCTACAGGCGATCTTTGCTCCTGAGCATGGATTCTTTGGCAATGTTTCAAGAGGTCAAAAAGTGGATGACCTAAAACAAGATGGTCTTCCTGTTATTTACAGTTTATACGGTAAAACAGATAAACCAACTCCTGATATGTTTGAAGGTTTGGATGTGATCATTTATGATATCCAGGATATAGGAGCGCGGTTCTATACGTATATCTCAACTTTGGGACTGGTCATGGAAGCTGCAGCAGAAGCAGACATTCCTGTTATTGTTCTGGACCGGCCAAATCCACTAAATGGAATTACAATTGAAGGTCCGGTTTTAGATATAAATTACAAATCATTCGTTGGGATGTATCCAATTCCAATCCGTTATTTATTAACTATAGGAGAACTTGCCAAAATGATCATTGGAGAAAAATGGATTGAACATGTTCCTAAACTTACAGTAATAGAAATGGCAGGGTGGGAAAGGACAATGTATTATGATGATACTGGTTTATCTTGGATATCTCCCTCACCTAATATTCCTGACTTGGAAACTGCAATTCTCTATCCTGGAATGTGTTTGTTTGAGGGTACAAATGTGAGTGAAGGACGAGGGACAAATTATCCTTTTCAATATATTGGAGCTCCTTGGATTGATAGCTCAAAAATAATCAAAGCAATAGAAGGGAAGCATATACCTGGTGTGGTTTTTGAACCCATTTCCTTTATTCCTATTTCTATTCCTGGAAAATCTCTAAAACCAAAATTTGAAAATGAAAAATGTTACGGAATAAAAATTATCTTAATAGAAAAAAAAATATATAAATCAGTAGATACAGCAGCACAATTATTAATAACAATCCAAGAATTATACCCTGAAAAATTTCAATGGAATGACTTTATTTATAAGTTATGGGGAAATGGAATGATTTTGGAATACGATGAAGATATCACAAAAACATTCGTGAAACGATTTTCTAATTACTTTATATATAATTAATTCAGTCGATGGAATTCATAGATCATCATTCCATTAAACAGGGATAAAACTTATTCATACTATCTAAGAACTTCACCCTGATCAAATTACATGGAATGATTTTATTTATTAACTATGGGGCAACGATAGGGGTAGCTTGCCTATCCTACTGGTTGAATAAAAAAAGTTTGCTTTTAACAACTCAAATGTTGGAGAAAGAGGATTATAAAATAATTTTAAGTCCCTCTACAAAATTAAAAAGTGGACCTTATGCTGGTTAGGGTCAATAGGATAGAATTCGTCAATCTGTATAAAATGAAGACCATTCAATTCCGGTTTTTCATCAGCATGCTTATACTAAAGCTAAAATGGCCTGGCACAGTGAAACATGTGCACTGTGGCCTATTATTTTTGTTGTAAAAATTGGAATATGATGAAAAACGATTGTTTGAATAATTTCCCGCGTTTGTTGCTGGGACATTACCCCACACCTATTGATGAAATGATCAACCTTAGTCACACCCTGTCGTATAAGAAGGATGCATTGCGCCTATTGATTAAGCGTGATGACTGCACGGGACTCGCCTTTGGCGGCAACAAAGTACGGCAACTGGAATTCTATTTGGGTGACGCTGTGGCCAATGGTGCTGACACCATCTTAATTACAGGCGCCGTCCAATCTAACTTTGTACGCCTGGCAGCTGCTGCAGCGCGCAAAGCCGGCATGCAGTGCCATATCCAATTAGAAGAACGGGTTGACAACCCGTCGCCATTGTATAAGCACTCCGGCAATGTTCTGCTGGATAAATTACTCGGTGCAACACTCCACTCCTTCCCAAAAGGGGAGGATGAGCAAGGGGCAGATCGTCGTTTGGAGGAAATTGCCCAAGCCTTACGAGCTGATAACAAAAAACCTTATATTATTCACCTCAATCCCAAGTATCCACCGTTGGGTGCCTTGGGTTACGTGGTGGCAGCACGCGAAATCGCAGCGCAGATGACAGAGTCACATTTATTAATTGATGAAATTGTTGTAGCCTCAGGCAGTGGCGCAACCCATGCAGGATTACTTTTCGGTTTGCGTGAATTGGGCTTATCGACCACTGTTATAGGTATTTGTGTTCGCCGCACCAGAGATCTTCAGCGCCCGCGCATCGTTAATCACTGTCGAGAAATTGCTAATTTGTTGCAGATCAATAATCCGGTCAATGATAACGATATTGAGCTTGATGACAACGACCTTGCGCCCGGTTACGGCAAAATAAATGATGCAATCCTTGAGGCAATTAAAATTTCTGCTTATCACGAAGGCCTTATTCTCGATCCTGTGTATACTGGCCGTGCCATGGCTGGTTTTCTTCAACGAGCCCGTCAAACTAGTCAGAAAAAAACCCTGCTGTTTATTCACACCGGTGGGCAGCCGGCAATATTTGCCTATGGGGCTGATTTAGAGCCCTTGCTGGGTAGCCAACCATGTTAATTTCCGAGCCTTTAATTTATTTGCTAATTTTGCTCTGCGGCGCATTTATAGCCGCCTTTGTGACAGGAGCGGTTGGTTTTGCAGACGGTTTAATTCTTAATGCATTCTGGTTGCATATTTTGGAACCAGCCAGCGCAATCCCACTGGTCATTGTTTCTGGCTTGTTAATACATGTGACGCCTTTATACAAACTACGTAAAACGCTTGATTTTTCCCGATTAAAGCCATTTGTTGTCTGTGGCGCTATAGGCGCCCCCCTCGGCATGTGGATACTAACCTTTGTCGATCCAGCGATTTTCAAAACATTAATTGGTTTGTTACTGCTTGCTTATGGCTTCTGGATGTTAATGGCCACCAACCTGTCTTTTAATATTAGTAGAAAGCTGCCACTTGATGGCTTTATAGGACTTAGTGGCGGCCTTATGTGTGGTTTTGCAGGCTTGGGTGGCTTATTACCCACCATATGGGTTGGGATGCAGAGGCTGCCAAAAAACTTACAACGCGGCACTTATGAACCCTTTATCTTAATTGTAAATCTTGTAGCTATCATTGTTTTTTTTATAGCTGACTTATTCACGATGCAAGTTGGTTATGACTTGTTAAGGGCCCTACCCGCGCTAATATTGGGCTCTTGGCTTGGGGTGAAAATTTACCCATTTATCAATGACACCGTTTTTCAAAAAACGGTTCTCGGATTAATTCTACTGTCTGGATTAATGCTCTTAATATAGTCACCTGATGAGGTGGAGCTTATGGGGGCGAGATTAGCGGCTTATACTTCGACTAACAGCTTATGGTGTCGGTATTAAATGCTGTGTCCACTTAATAAAATGTTCCGGTGTCTTACCTGTTGGCAGACTGATCACACCTTCTGGGTTTTCAGCTACCCATTCAAGAAATCGCAGTGCTGTTAAAAATCCCAACATTGGGAAATTATCTATGATAATAAATGGGATTTTTGATGATTGGTTTTGAATATTATCGTGTTTTGTAAAAAACACTTTTTCAACCGTTGACCATTGTGGACTTAAAGTGGTAGTCATCTTAGTACTTCAATGTAATATAATTGATTAATAAGAAAACAATTATTTAAGTAATACTAACTTGGTATAAGTATAAAAAAGTTCACAGTTAGTTAAGCAATTATTAATTTGCTAAAGTTAAAAGGAAGCAAAATGGAAAGCAAAATAACAAGAAAGACCTATAACCGTGATTTCAAGGTATCAGCGGTTAAGTTGATACTGGAGAAATGCAAAATGTTGCTTAACTTTGAGTCAACTTTTACGTAAGGAGTGCCTGCAGGATTTAATAGAAAAGGTTGAAAATAACATTATATAATAATTACATTGTTGTAAATACCACCAAAAATAATAGCACTGTGAAGGGAAAAACAAAAATAAACCAAGTTAAGTACATATGTACTGTTTTAGATCGGA
>CATMBH010000076.1:0-6484 GCA_950063985.1 uncultured Fidelibacterota bacterium | reverse complement strand
CTTCAAAAGCCTGCATTATTTCCCCACGGGTATTCATGACAAAAGGGCCGCCGCGAGCTACAGGTTCATTTAATGGCTCGCCGGCCACCACGATAAACCGTGTGTTTACTGTTCCTGCCTGAAATTTGAGGTCCCCGGATGTATCAAACACTGCCAGCATACCTTTTGAGACAGCTTGATCCAGTACAACACTGCCTTCGTAAACATATATGAAAATGTTCCAGCCGTCATCAACAGGCATTTCAAAATGAGCATTTGGATCTAGATAAATATCATGATACAGCATACCTGTATGCGGTTTGCCCGGACCTGTAACGCCCATGAATTGACCAGCGATGATTTTGGCTTGACCGCTCCCAAAGTCCACCTGTGGGATTTTCTCCATTGGAATATCATTGTAGGCAGGATCGATCATTTTCTTGTCTCTGGGCAAATTCAGCCAGAGCTGAAAGCCCCGCACCAGTCCTTCGGTTTGTTCCGGCATTTCACTATGGACCACCCCACGTCCGGCAGTCATCCACTGCACAGAACCATCAGTAAGATAACCTTCATTACCAGCAGAGTCCTTATGACGAAATTTACCATTCAGCATATAGGTGATCGTTTCAAATCCTCTGTGTGGATGAGGCGGGAAACCGGCAATATAATCATCGGGATCATCACTGCCAAACTCATCGAATAATAAAAACGGATCCAGCATGTCCAATTCCGGACCCCCAATGATGCGGGTCAGGTTCACTCCGGCACCATCGGAAGTTTTAATTCCCTTAACAATTTGTTTTATTTGCCGAACCGACACGCTAGGATTAAAGTATTATTAGAAAATGAAAAGAGATTAGCCGTAAATCCAGCGCGTCAATATCTTGAACAGCTTTTGTATTCCGGGACCTACCGGATACCACCACGGTTCTTTCTTCATTCCAAAACGATCAACCATAATGGCCTGTATTTGGCTGAATCCGTGTAGTCCTTCAGGGCCGTGAACCCGACCAATACCGCTAATTCCCACACCACCAAACGGGAGATCGGCCACCAAATAATTTGTCATTATATCATTAACACACACCGAGCCGGCATTAATCCTTCTGGCAACTTTCTGTCCTCTTTTCTTTTTTGAAAACACAGCGGCGCTTAAACCATAACTGGAACTATTCGCTTTTTCTATTGCCTCATCTTCGTCTTTAACGCGCATGATGGCAATTTCAGGACCAAAGGTTTCCCTTGTCATTATTTCTGATTCATGATTTGTTACTTCCAGTACAGTGGGGGCGATAAAATATCCTCCCAGGTCCGACAGATCATCTCCGCCATAAAGAACATCAGCGCCGTTGGCTACAGCTTCTTTAATATGGCCCATAACTTTCTCGTGCTGACGATTATTGATTAAAGCACCCACATCACCGTTTGTTTTATCAGGACCCGTCTTCAGATCGGATGTTTTGGATTTGACCAACTCTATAAATTGATCTGCAATACTTTCGACAACATAGATGCGTTCTGCGGAAATACACGTTTGACCACAATTACTAAAACCGCCCCACACAGCAGCACCTGCCGCACGTTCAAGATTTGCATCTTCCAGAACAATTATGGGATCTTTTCCACCTAGCTCTAAAATAAGAGGTTTTAATTTTTCAGCACAGGCCACGGCAATTTTGCGTCCTACCTCTACACTGCCTGTAAAACAAATCATGTCTGTTAGGGGACTGTCAACAATCGCTGCCCCCACATCTCCATAGCCTTGAACCACTTGTAAAACATCTTCGGGAATACCACCTTCATGGAAAAGCTCTGCCATGCGCTGGCCGGTTAATGGTGTCACTTCAGAGGGTTTTAACACAACAGTATTGCCAGCCATTAATGCCTCAACAACCGGAGTAGCCGTAAGAATAAGTGGATAATTCCAAGGACATATAATTCCAACAACGCCATGTGGAACATAGTTTATATATGAACGCTTATTTTGGAACAAACCAGAAGATCGAAGCTCAGTGCGTAAATATTCCGGACCGTGTCGTCCAACATGACGCATATGTTCAACAGTGGTAAATACTTCCAGAAAACCCTCCCAATTGGTTTTCCCTGTTTCGGCGGCAATGAGTTCAGATAATTCATCCATATGCGCGACAAGCGTTTTACGCACAAAGCGAATTCTTCGGGCTCGTTGGTTTAACCGCAACCCGGCCCAGGATTCTTTAGCTTTTTGGGCCCGTTCAAATACCGGTGTTAATGTGTCAATCGAGTCTGATGTAACAGATCCGATTTCTTCTTTTGTTGCAGGATTAATAGAAACGATTTTTTGATTAGCCATTTTAATGAAAATATAGTTGTTTGACCCAATTTACATCTTCTGAGGACATTGCTACACCAAGGGTTTGTGCCGTCTCTACCTGTGCAATGTTCCGCTGGCCCAGCAATACACAGCTGTTTTCAGAATCGGAAATGAGTGTATCAATTACACCATGAATAACAGGGTAAGGTTGATCACTGAATTGTTCTTTTAACATGTCTGCATTAGCTTTCATTTTGTCAATGATATCTTGATCTTTAAAAGCATCAACCTGTTCCCTGAAATCTCCTTTTTCAAATGAGGCTGGCTCTGAATATTTACCCGTAAGTAGGCCATGCATCAGTGGAGAAAAAAAACATACACCTAAATTGTTATTCTCAACGTGTTTCTGTAGTCCACTTGAAGCATAATTATCATCCCAAGCGTTGCGATAGGGCTGGACCACATCTGGATCGGCTTGTTTTATATAGCGCATGATCTTATTTAGGTCCCAGTCAGACAAACCGACGAATTTTGTTTTACCTTCTTCTTGAAAGCGCTTTATGACCTCCAAAGCATCTTCAAAATATTCACTGTTTTTTCCGAAGTTGCAATGATGGAGATAGATAAGATCTACACACTCGGTTTGCAGGTTTTTTAAAGAATGCTCCATGTTCTGTCGCATTGTACTTACATCATACCAATGATTTTGATAACCTTGATCCCAACCTACTTTTGTAGCTAGAAAGATCTCATCACGTGGCACCGTATCCCATACAGCCCCAATGACTTCTTCCGAACGCCCGTCACCATATACATCGGCGGTATCCCAGTGGTTAATGCCAACTTCCCAACATTTTAGCAATGCTTTTTGTGAATCGTCGTTGGTTTGTCCGGCCCAGCCGACAGGTATGGAGCCAGTGGTGTTTTCACCACCATAGGACCATGTGCCCAGACTGATGGCTGACACGATGGCACCTGTTCTTCCTAATGTAATCTGTTGCATCTACAACCTTTGAATTAAGGGTAAAATTAGGATGAACCAGCGTAAACTTGATGGAAAATATTATGTTAAAAACAATCGATATCGGCCATCAGAATTATCCGCTGGATAAAGCGCTTTCTATTCTGGAAACAGAGGTAAGTACGGCACTGCATGGCGGTGAAGTTCGAGCGTTAAAAATTGTTCACGGACATGGCGAAGGCACATTGCGCAATGCCGTCCGCCGCTGGTGTGAGGAACAGGAAGGACGTTTCCGTGCATTAATACCTGGAGAAGAATATGATATGTTTCATAAAGACAGCGTTGATATGCGTTCAGCCTGTAACATGCCAAAAGACCCGCATTTTGGAACTCGAAACCGGTCTGTAACATATATATGGCTCTGGTAGATTGAACCATTACAGGAGTAAAGCGTAAATTGTAATGCTTTAAGCCAAGTTATGACTGAAGATTACACAAAATACGATTATTTATTTAAAAACATTATCCCCAACGCCATCGGCGGGATACGCATTTTTGGCAAGGCTGACCCCTATGAAAAACCCCAAAAATATGGCGCAGTGACCAATCTGGAAAATAAGATATGGGAAGATCTCTTTGTTAGATTAGAACCGCTGCTGGATCAATATGCATCCAGGGAATATTTAATAGGCATGCGTACACTACCTATCCCCCACGACCGTTTTCCGGAATTTGAAACTATTTCACCGTTAATTGAAAACTCAACAGGTTGGGCGCTTATACCAGTAGCGGGGTTTTTAGATGAAGAACTGTTTTTTGACTTGAATGCCCAGCGCAGGTTTCCTGTCACAGATATTATTCGTCAATCACCACGGTTTGACAAAAAATATGAAGGGATAGATATTCAAAACGATGAAGGCTATACGCCTGAGCCGGATATTTTTCACGATATTCAAGCTCATACCCCCTTTTTAATGAATAAAGATTACGCTGACTTTATGCATAATATGGGTCAGCTAGGTGATGAAATAATAAAAGATAAGCGCGGCTTGGGACCAGAGTTGGTCTCTCATAACCTGAAACGGCTGCAGAATTTTGCCTGGTGGACATATGAATTTGGAGTGCTGAAAAACAATAAAGAAACAGACAGATTCCGCCGCTGGGTAAATGATATTGATTATGAAATTTACGGGTCTGGTATCGTTTCATCTTATGACGAAACAAGAAATATTATTGAATGTGCAAAAGGAACCTCAGACCACTCAAGGTTTATTCAATTTGATATTGAAGAAGTTGTTATGACACGTTTTGACTACAGTGATATTCAGGACAGATATTATGTGGTGGACTCGATGCAGGATTTGTACAACAGTTTTTATGATAACAAAGACCTGTTCTGGTTCGCAGGCTAAAAATTTAGCCCCTATTGAATAAATATATCTCCTATAAAATAGTATTATATTTTTTAGTCTCTAGCTGTGTGCCACCAGTGGCAGAATTAGCAAAATCTGATCCTGAATCCATCATTACTAGAAAAAGCGAGTTATTAAAAGGAGAAAATATTCCAGAGGAAATAGTACTAGCTGTTATTAATGCCCATAATAATATTGGCAATAATGCTTTAGATAAAGGCGATAATATCACTGCCGAAACACAATTTAATGAAGCGCTGAAACTTAATAATAACAATAAACAGGCAAGATATGGCTTGGCAATGATTTCCGGACACCGTTTTTTTAAAAAAGGTAGTGAAGCAGCGCTTTGGAACGCGTTGGAACAATACAGCAAAGCAGCATTCTACGAGCCCACAAAGGGAGAAGCTCATTATTGGATAGGGCGCACTTATGAGAAAAAAGATGAGGGTGATTTTGAGCTCATCATTGAAGCATATCAAAATACACTAAAAGGAAATCTACCAACAGATCGGTTAACAGATGCAGAACAAAGATTAAACGCAGTCTTAAAATGACAAAAAACATATAAAGATTTTTGGGAATAGGAGGTTTAAATGAATCCAGTGGAAGCACTTAAAAATGAATTAAGGGAAATCACCGATTTAAAAGGTGCTGTCGCATTAATGCATTGGGACATGGAAACATATATGCCGCCTGGCGGAGCAAAAGCACGCGCCCGTCAAGTTGCAATGTTGGAAGCGCTGGCTCATGAACGTTTTATTGGTGAAGGTGTATCCAAACCCCTGGGTGAAATGGTTGATTTGGATTCCGGCGAACTGCTCAATGGTGCGGACGATGAAACCTCCCGACTGGTAAAAGAAATATGGAAGGATTATCATAGAGCAGCCGCACTTCCAACAGAATTTGTGGAAAAAATGTCACAAACCACGTCACTTGCGCAACCGGTTTGGGTGGAAGCAAGAAAAAAAAATGATTTCAATATGTTTGCACCCCATCTGGAAAAGATTATTTCCTTAAAATACAAAGAAATTGAGTATCTGGGAATTAAAGGAACACCCTATGATACATTATTGGATGAGTATGAACCAGGCGTTACAACAGCAGATATAGATGTTTTGTTTGGCGCGCTCAAAAAAGAATTAGTTCCCATGGTAAAGGCAATCTCTGATTCCGGCATAGAAACAAAGCAGGAAATTCTATTGCAATATTATGACCCACGGAAACAGTGGGAATTTTCAGAACTTATATTAAAAGAAATGCACTACGATTTTAATTGTGGACGACAGGATAAAGCTGCACATCCTTTTTCAACCTCTTTTCACCCAACCGATGCTCGCATCACAACCCGTGTAAACGATAATAATTTAATGTATTGTTTATCCAGTTCAATTCATGAGGGCGGCCATGCCTTATATGAACAGGGGCTTGACCAGGAATGGTACGGGACACCTTTTTGTGAGGCAATATCCTACGGTATACACGAAAGCCAATCACGATTGTGGGAAAACCTGGTTGGTTTGAGTAAACCGTTTTGGGAATATTATTTTCCAAAATTGCAAAAAGTCTTTCCAGAAAATCTGTCTGATGTATCATTGGATGATTTTTATATAGCTGTGAACACCGTTAAGCCGGATTTGATTCGCACAGAAGCCGATGAGATAACATATAATCTGCACATTATGTTAAGATATGAAATCGAACAAATGATTATTAATGATAGTGTTGAAGTAAGCGCTCTTCCGGAAATCTGGAATAATAAAATGGAAGAGTACCTTGGTATCACACCAGCAGGTGACGCCGGTGGCGTCTATAAGGACGTGCATTGGGCCCATGCGA
>CATMBH010000075.1:0-6534 GCA_950063985.1 uncultured Fidelibacterota bacterium | reverse complement strand
CCATCCACATCCCCGTCACCATCATTATCAAATTGCGACCAGTCAAAGCCCGCCGCTTCAGCTGAATCCACCATAGCCCGGACCAGTTGGCGCACACGTGTTCCATATTCTGAGCCATCGCTCTCGTAATAATCATGGAGGTTTGGTGCAGTAAAAACGCCAACAACAGTTGCTATTGGGCTGAATTGATTGTATGAAATTTCTTCATGGAATTCCCGGAAGCTTCCGGAATTGGGCTGACCGGGATGACCGTAGCCTTCCTGATTGAATATATTATCAATATCTAACAAAGGGTATGTTACAGATTGATCAGGAAATTGAAAATAAATAACTGGAATTTTAAATGTATCTGTCCGTGCAGCATGAAGTAGTATGTTAGATGTGTGAATATGTCGGATTTCAGCAATGGGAATTAAATGTTTTTCAATATGAGCTGGTGGCGGTTGTTGGCCAACAACCGCGCTACCTGGTACAAGAAAACGTCCAGCAATATCTACCGCATACACCCAAATGCCCTCTTCATTTTTTGTGATGCTCCAGCCGTCAGGTGTTTCGTGCCAGTTGGCCCATTCGTCTCCCTTTACATTGCACTGAATCGTTGTCCCATCAGGCTGATGAACAGTGATTAGCCCTGGGAATGCATTAATGGCCCAAAGGATATTAATTGAGTATAAGATTATTAAAATTCGTTTTATCACTGTGAAATTGTCCTTTTCAAGGTTTGAAAGTTAATGTATTTATTCACTCTTTCTCCTTGGAAAAAAATATAGATAACGCTACACTTCACGCCACGGTTTGCACATAAAATAAACATTTGAATTTATAGGAGATATCATGAAAAAAGGGTTATGTATATTGTTGAGTCTCACAGTATTTACGACTGTGAATGCAGGCGTACTCACTGCTGAAAAGCAAAAGCTTATTCCCAATATCTATACAAAAAATATTGATGAAAATAATATAACAGATCAGCAGGCACTGCCAAAAATACTCAGGAATAATAGGACATACCGCAGTGCCCAAAACCCGAATGTCACTTCCGTACTGATCGATTCCTCTGTCCATGGATATGGAATGGTTGTTGGCCAAACTAGTCCAACGACATTTGTAGATACAAAAGGATTGCTTATTGGATATCGTGGCTGGGTATTAGAACCCTTTACTGATGAACAGGGTAATGCTAGTTCGGCAAACAACAGTGGCTTTATCAAAGCGGCGTTATCTGAGGATGGAATTGATTTCTCAACTTATTCGGGTTTGAATGATGAAATCATGGGTCCGAATACGCAGGTTATTGATGGTCCATTAAAAGGACGTTATCCCAGTTCAGTCGCTAATGACGATTATCCCTATGTTGTTTGGACAGAAGCCACACTTTACACTGGCAGTGCTACCAATAACGGTGGGCGTCCCATGTATACTTATGATGAATATGGATGGTTTGCAGGCTCATATTTTCAACCAACAATTGATATTAACTACGGTTGGTACAGTGGTTCCGAACCATTGGATGCTCCTGGTGATCTTTGGGTTAACTGCCCCGTTTTAGTTGATGATGGTTCTAACAAAGCAATGGTAGTAACATCGACACAGTGGAGTTCTACGCCTGATGAAAATTTTGCTGATAAGTCCACTTATGTGATGCGTTCATCAGTGAATTTTTCTGGGAATTACCAATTTTATTCTCTTCCGGAATTATTATTTGACATCAATGATTTTGGCGAGGCAGGAACCACCTCACAAGCGTCTGTTAATATTAATGATGATGGTATTGGTTATGCCATGTGTGCGGCCTATTTATCAGATTCTACACAGTCTGAACGGCACAATTTCATGATGCGTAAAACCACGGATTATGGCGTAACATGGAGTGCAGACGGATTCGGTGGTTATGACTTTTATTTTCTCCCTGATACTACGATGCATCGCATCTTTGTGGAGTCTGGTTTTTTACCTGATACCATTAATTTTTATTCGTTGAATGATACAACGAGTGGCGATTCGTCTTGGACGGACACAACCTGGACAGTTGAAGTTAGTCCAGGTGTTTTCCCATTGTATGATAATGAAGTTCATGTGGACAGTGAAGGAACTCTACACATTTTCGCCACGCTGGTTGTTGAATCATCCACACCTGGCTATATTTGGGTGAGTATAACCGGATCTGGTTTATATCACCTCTGGTCAGATGACCCTTCAAATCCAGGTTCATGGCAGGCATCACAGATTGCAGATTTGTCAAATACCTTTGGCTTTAATGGAATGCCTAATGGAAATGGTGGTGGAAATTATTTCAATTCCTTTGGAACAGCAGGGTTAAGCAATCACAGTGATAATGTCATTTGGGCGGCTTATCATGCTCTTGGCGATACATCGACTGCAGGTTTCAACTGGGATATCTTTTTATCAAAATCTGAAGATGGGGGAATATCCTGGAGTGATCCAGAAAATTTGACAAATACAGGCGGTCTACAGGAAGATGAAATGTATGTGCACATGGCGCCTACAGCGACTGACACAAACTGTTTTATGATCTATAATCAACCCAATTATAGTCTTAACCATTTGAGTGATCCAGCTAACATGGCAGCCTTTCAACAGAATCTCTGGTTTACTACATATGGAAATACAGTAACTGTCAGTATTGATAATGAAGGAGCGACCATACCTGGGAAATTCTCATTAGCACAGAATTATCCCAATCCATTCAATCCAACCACCAACATAGCATATACAGTTGATAAAGCTGGAGTTGTTGAGTTGAAGTTGTATAATGTTATGGGTCAACTGGTAAAAACATTGGTCAATGAAAAACAAACGCCCGGTGCATACACATTTGATTTCCAAGCCAATGATTTAGCCAGCGGTATATATTTCTACAAGATGACGCAACATGGTCAGACGTTGATCCATAAGCTGGTCTTGATGAAATAATCCGACTGAAATCAACCCATAAAAACTATTTTAAAAACGGTGCTGTCACGTTTAAAACAGCACCGCTTTATCTGTAACTGAAATATTTCATTATAGATTATAAGTAAATGAAAATGTTCAATCATAAAAACAGTAGAATGAAATCAGGCGGTTTATATCTGTTGTTTATATCTTCTGTTTTTATGATTATTTCCTGTGAAGAGCCGGATAAAACAAATCAGGTAGTCGAAGAGGAACTAGCTAATACTCTTGAAACGGCCGACCTGGGTGGTAAAACGGGTTATATCAGCGATTATTTTTACGATTTTGATTCCAATATAAACGTCGATTTTTACCGTTTTTCATCCAGCTATTTCACATTTGACTATGATCAATATTTAAATCTTCTCCAGGTTACACCGCCAAATCTGAAAGTGCGCAGTTTTCCGGAATATCTGGTTGAAATTACGCCTACACAACACGAGTATGCAGAACGCACTCTGATCGATTCACTTACAATAACTGATGTTGTAGAAAGTAATTCCATCCTGATTTTATCGACCCAGTTTAAGAATGTGGAATCACTTGTGTGGGATACGGATGCTGAACCGGAAGCACAGCGCTATAAACCAAACAATACTGATTGGATTTTTGATACTACAACTGTGACCTATACAGATACGATGGATGTTATTGCTTATCGGGCAGTGGTGGATACACCCATGATCGATGAGGGTGTGCTGTTTATTGATCAGGCAGAATGGGTAGATACAACCTATGAATATGTGGCTGATGAACGCCTGGAATTTAGTCACGTATTTTCTTTTCAGCGCAAACAGCTGAATGGTGATTCACTTATTTTTCGTGTGAATACAGACTGCAATGATAATGGATCTTGGGATAGCGCGGAGACAGCTGACACTGGTAATGGCATCTGGGATCCCGCTGAACCTTTTTATGATCTTGACGGCGACAATGTAAAAGATGCCAGCGAACCCTTTGAAGACCGCAACTGTAATGAAGTCTGGGATGCTGCTGAAGCTTACACTGATGCAAATTCCAATGGTCAGTACGATGCTGGCGAAGATTTTGAAGATTCTGGAAATGGAATCATCGATGGCGCTGAAGAATACACAGATTTGGATGGCGATGAACAACCGGGCGCCAATGAACTATTTATATTTAATCCAATTCCGAATAATTTACTGGTCACGTGGGCTGATCCGCAAAACCCTCAAGTAATCGATGTTATTGAAACGGGTGATTCACTTGTCACACGCTGGGGAATTATATATTACGATATCATTGAAGAAATCGTTTTTGAAGATCATAAAACAGTGACAGCAGCTGATAAGGATTCCTTGGTAACACTTTTCACGAATCGAGTGATCGGTCATATTGTCGGTGGAGAAGGTCAGGACGATTATTTCATCGTTAAAACAGAATGGGAGGATGATAATACAGAAGGTAAGGATTACGATTATTTGTTGTTCAAACAATTCGAACATATTTATAAACTGGTAAAGCCCAGCTTTTTTAAACCGTACGGTTATTATTGGTCTGAAGGTCAAATGGCATCTGGTTTCTGGTTCAAAAATGAGTTCGAAGATGAAGTTGTGTATTATACTTCCAACGGCCTTTTGCGAGAGGGTGAACGTGTTGAAACAATGTATTACGACTCGACTAATGTGGCGATTTATCGCGTTGAACGATCTTTCCAAGTGGACGTTGAAGATGTGACTGTCCCGGCGGTAAAAGTCCGGGGCTTTATAAATAATGATGGTGCAGTGGAATGTTATGCCAACGCTGCCTGGACCGCAGATACAATCGATGATTGCCCCGGAGCAGATACAACATTTACAGATGCGTTTAAAATTACAAACATTCTGACACAGACCATGATTGGTACTGATGTTGAATATGGAGAAAAAAGCATTTCCTGGCTGGTAAAAGACTATGGTATAGTCAAAGATGAACTCCATATTCGCTGGACAGAACGGCCCGATGCCAAAGAAGAAATATGGTTAGGTATATCCCGTTGGGAACTCGGCAGATTTTCTGCTAGTTCAAGCGGTGGCGGGCAGTTTGCGAAATTGCTTAAGCGTGCCCATATTGTTAAAATAAACGAATTACAAAATATTCCCGAACTCGAAGATCCCTTTCAGATAAAGCGCACGGCCGGTTTACAGCGCGTGGAACTGCCGCGATGAAATTGTTTAAATCTACAATTATATTGATTGTTCTTTGCAGTATCATAGTGGCAGGAACGGATGGAACGATTCGCGGTCAAGTTAAAGATACGGAAGGCAGCCCGTTACCCGGTGTACAAATTTTTGTACCTGAACTCGCCATGGGTGCCATTGCTGATCAAAACGGTAATTATATCATTTTAAACCTGCCGGTTGGTTCTTATGATGTAAAAGTGATGATGATCGGCTACCAGACACAAACGATGAAAGATGTTAATGTCATTATGGATCAAACTGTGTGGCTGAATTTCACACTGGCGATAGCGGCCATTGAAGGAGATGAAGTCGAAGTATACGGTGAAAAACCTCTGGTGGAAAAAGGACAGACGTCACGGAAAATAACCATCGATAGTGAAACAATTGAATCACTGCCGATAAGAGATTTAAATGAAGTGTATGCTCTACAGTCCGGTGTGGTCAGAGTTCAGAGCCGGATACATGGTATTCCTGATTATGAAGAAAAGGGCCTCGAGGAAGTTCACGTCCGCGGCGGCCGTTCAGGTGAAATTGCTTATATGATGGATGGCATGTACCTGCGTAATCCTATCTTTAATGTGATTGGAACAGGTACACGACTGAATTTGATGGCCATACGCCAACTGGATTGGCAGCCAGGTGGATTTAACGCTGAATACGGGGATGCTATGTCAGCTGTATCCAATATTCATACTCGATCTGGAGGGAAAAAATTTCAATACGGATTGCGTTATGAAACCAGTGGGGTCGGTGCATCCATGGGTTCCAGTTATGACGAATTACGCGGTTATGATGATATATCGATTGGTCTCGGCGGGCCCATCTGGGGATTTAATAAACTGTCTTATTGGATATCAGGGGAATACACCAATAATAGTTCGGCCAGGGTTTTTGAATTTGATGATAAAATATATCAGCTATTACCGGAATTACTTAGCGATGGTTCCAATTACCAGGAATACTTGAATATCCTTGATGATAACAAGGAAAACCTGGTGCAGCCTTGGGATAATGAGGCCGGGTTCAGAGGTTTTGGTTTTCGTAAAACCTGGGATGTATTTGGCAAGTTAACTTTTAAACCCACCAATAAGATTAGACTCAATGCATCATATTGGCAGGTCGCAAACCATCAAAAAGTGTTCAACCCTGCTTTTATTTTTTGGGATGATGGTCAAACAGAATTATTTGAGGATACCTATCGCTATTATCTTGAATATAATCAATCTGTCACCAGTCGAACATTCTTCACCGTAAGGACTACCCGTTTTATCCAGGACAATGGCATTCACTTTGTAACCCAACTCCAGGCTTTCCGCATCTTTGATGAGAATATTGTGTTCGGCCCCCTTGCCGATTCCTACCATGATGGCGGTCGGGGTTGCCAATCCCAGTGCAC
>CATMBH010000074.1:0-6694 GCA_950063985.1 uncultured Fidelibacterota bacterium | reverse complement strand
CGATTAGCTGAAGAAGCACGGTTAGTCGAAGAAGCTCGATTAGCTGAAGAAGCTCGATTAGCTGAAGAAGCTCGATTAGCTGAAGAAGCACGGTTAGCAGAGGAAGCTCGATTAGCTGAAGAAGTACGGTTAGCTGAAGAAGTACGGTTAGCAGAGGAAGCTCGGTTAGCCGAAGAAGCGCGGTTAGCAGAGGAAGCGCGGTTAGCTACTATAGAAGCAGCACGTTTAGCAGAAGAGGCAGCGCGATTATCTGAACAGGCACGGTTAGTCGAAGAAGCTCGATTAGATGAGGAAGCACGGTTAAACGAAGATTCTGTAGTATCGGGCTTAAGCGTGAATTCAATAAATATATGTGAGAGTATAAATGTCAGCCTGCGGAAACCTGTTAATGCCGGTAAGGTATTCCCGATGACATTGGGACGAGTTTATTGTTATACAGCAATACAAAATACATTAAGCGAACGTACTATTCTCTACGAATGGTATTTTCAGGGTAATTATATAGATAAAATTCCAGTTAAAGTTGGCAGGTCAAATCACTGGCGTTCCTGGACATATAAAACTATTGCCAAAGTTCAAATTGGGGAATGGTATGTTCTTATTAGAGATAAAGAAACAAATATAGTGCTGGAAACGGCTTATTTTAGTATTAGTAACGAATGAGAATGCATTTACGTTCTTTACTCTTAATTATAGTTTTCTATTCCTTTTCCTGTGAAAATATTCGTTCTTTTCGCTCTATTCCCATGGTGTGGCAGAACATTTCAAATTCATTTCCAGAATTGCCAGATGGGATTCGTATTTTTTCAGGACGTAATAGAAAATTACCGCTCAATGCCTGGTATGTTGAAGTAGATAGCAAAAAGGCTCATTTATCAACAGAAATTGTTGTTTCCAATGATGCTGACAGGAGGGAGTCACCGGTTCAATTTGCTGCACGATTGAATGCAGCAGTCGTTTTGAATGGCGGGTATTTTCTAATGCACAAGGACCCATCTGAACATGTGGGCTTATTGGTTGATAATGGCGAAATGATATCATTATCTTTGCGTTCTATGATAAAAAGAGAAAGACGATATTTTCTTACACGTAGTGCTATTGGATTTAATACTAATGGTCAAATGGACATTGCTTGGATCGCAAGTCGTAATGATTCAATCTTTGAATGGGATGAACCAGCAAACAATAAACCTGAAAAACCTATTACTGATTTAGAATTTTCAAATGCAAAATTCTGGAATGTAAAAGATGCAATGCAGGCTGGCCCAGTTATTGTTAGTTCTGGAAGAAAAAATGTGACAACTAACGAAGAAGTGTTTTTCTGGTCAAAGATTCCTGAAATTCATCCCCGGACAGCAGCTGGATATACGAAAGATGGAAAATATATATTTATGGTCGTGGATGGCAGGCAACCTGATAGCAGGGGAGTTGATATAAATGAGCTATCTATATTGATGTACGATCTAGATTGTGAAGAAGCCATCAACCTAGATGGTGGAGGATCTAGCGCTATTGTTGTTAATGGAGAGTTATTGAATAATCCAGTTGGTTTTAATATCCAACGAGAAGTCATGTCCGCCATAGCAGTATTTGCTGAATAAAATGTCTTCATCATATGTAGTTGTACCAGTTTTTAATGGTGCATCAACAATATCTAATTTTTTAGATAAACTTGACAATGAATGGCTCGATAGGTTGATTTTTGTTGATGACGGAAGTAGTGATGACACAGGTGAAATATTGAAACAACTGAATTACACAACCTTAACTCATGAACAAAATAGGGGAAAAGGTGCAGCTATTCAAACTGCTTTGCATTTTATCAAAGAAAAAGGTGGCGGACAGGCTACAACAATAGATATTGATCTACAACACCCTCCGGAACAGCTTAACGATTTTAATAATGTATCAGAAGATACTATTTTATTAGGCTACCGAAATAATCGTAGAAATATGCCGATATTTCGTCAATTCTCTAATTTTGTCACCAGCCTATTGATATCTGTAAGATCTGGGGCTGCAATTAAGGATTCTCAATGTGGGTATCGATCTTTCAATACTAAATTATTTGATCAAATAAAGTGTGTTGAAAGTGGATTTCAATTCGAAAGTGAGATGCTTATAAAAGCATCTATAAAGGGATGGAAAGTGGTACATATTACAATACCAACTATTTATGGAGATCAGGGATCAGCAATGAAAAATATTAAGGACACAGTCAAGTTTGTTAGTCTGTGGTTTAAAAGCTTTATCTGGACATGAATTCAATTCGAAAACTATATGATTGGGTTTTGAAGTGGGCTGAAACTCCTTACGGTCTTTTAGCATTATTTATTCTTGCTTTTGCAGAATCATCATTTTTCCCTATTCCTCCTGACATACTGTTGATTGCGTTAGCATTAGGTGCCAGAAAGAAATCACTGTATTTTGCCTTGATTTGCAGCTTAGCCAGTATTAGCGGAGGATTATTTGGATATGGAATAGGTCATTTTTTGTGGTGGGAGGGAAGTGGCTATACCGGGATCGCATATTTTTTCTTCAATAACATTCCAGGATTCTCAGAGCAACTATTCAACGCACTTCAAAGTCAATATGATCAATATGGATTCATGATCATTTTCACTGCAGGATTTACTCCTATTCCTTATAAGATTTTCACCATATCCGCTGGTGCGTTTGATATAAATCTGCTCAATTTTCTAATAGCATCAACGATCAGCAGGTCAGCTCGCTTTTTTCTCGTATCTGGATTAATATGGAAATTCGGAGAACCAATACGGTCATTTATTGACAAATATTTCAACCTATTAACCATTTTATTTACGGTGCTGTTAATAGGTGGATTTATTCTCATCAAATATATTCTTTGAATTTATAAAAAAATCTAAATTCCACCTCCAATTCGGGGTGTAGCGCAGCCCGGTTAGCGCGCGTCGTTCGGGACGACGAGGTCGGGAGTTCAAATCTCCCCACCCCGACTTTATAAATTATAAGATTTATTATTTGATCCAAACATGATCACAAAATACATCGTACTTGCAGTCTATTTTATAATTCTGATGGGTATTGGGATATTCGCATCTAAACGTATTACAGATATTCGTGATTACTATGTAGGTGGAAAGAAACTAGGTTATTGGATAGCTGCTCTCTCTGCGCGAGCAACAGGTGAATCAGGATGGCTTTTGATAGGCGTTACAGGAATGGGTGCTATGATGGGTGTGAGCGCTTATTGGATCGTGGTTGGGGAAGTTTTAGGTGTTTATTTATCATGGCAGTTTTTAGCTAAAAAATTCAAGATAGCTACAGACAATTATGATTCCATAACTGTTCCGGATTATTTGGTAAGTCGATTTGGATCAACTTCAAATACTCTACGAATCATTTCAGCAACGGCCTTATCATTATTTGTGGTCATTTACGTTAGTGCCCAGATCGATATAACAGGGAAGACCTTCGAATCCTTTCTGAATGTTAATTATTATACTGGAATATTGATGGGGTTTGGGATCGTTCTGATGTATATATCAACAGGTGGTTTCCTGGCAGTTGCCTGGTCGGATTTTTTCCAGGGGATATTAATGTTCATTGGATTAGTGATATTGCCCATCGTTACCATTTTCTATATACCTGATCTTTCTGCCTTTTGTAAGGGATTATCTGCAATTGATCCTGGCTTGACAGATATATGGGGTTCTGGTGGATTTAATTTGCTAAACCTGGTAAGTGTTATTGGATTGATCTCCATCGGTATCGGTTTTCTTGGTTCCCCTCAAGTTTATGTCCGATTTATGTCAATCAAAGATGAAAATGAGATCAAAAAGGGGAAATGGGTTGCAGTTTGGTATACTTTAATTACAGATACAGCCGCTGTAACAATAGGGCTGCTCGGTCGATATTTATTAACATCTGTTGGGCAAGATCCCGTATTGGCCATTGGCCATGCAGGCGAAGATGTGTTAGCATCATTACTCGATATGGTCATGCCAAATGTGATCATCGGGGTATATATAGCCGCTGTACTTTCAGCTATCATGTCTACTGTGGATTCTTTGCTGGTTGTTGCCTCCAGTGCAGTGACACGTGACTTTTATCAGCAGATATTTCATCCAGAAATAAAAAATGATGCATTGACATCACTATCTAAAAAAGTGACTGTTGTTATAGCCATTTTGGCATTGAGCATTGCTCTACTCGTGTCTGTCTTATCACCGGATCGAACGGTCTTCTGGTTTGTGATATTTGGCTGGTCAGGCATTGCAGCCACTTTCGTGCCAGTGATCATTCTTTCTTTGCTTTGGGATGGTTTCACTGAAAAAGGTGCTATAGCATCCATGATCGTTGGATTCTTGCGTGTATCCATTTTCAAATTCATCATTCCTAAATTACCAACAGTTGGCATCTATTTTGATAAACTTGATGTAATGTTTCCTTCTGTCCTTTTAGCTATGATCGCTGGATATTGTATAAGCAAGATAGAAAAGTAAATTATATAAAACGCATTTGCTTCCCTTAGGGTAACCCCTTTAAACTTACATTCTTATCTATGTACGACCATAAACACATCGAACAAAAATGGCAGTCCTATTGGGATGAGCAAAAGACCTTTAAGGTCGATGAAGATCCTGAAAAGCCAAAATATTATATATTGGATATGTTTCCTTATCCATCAGGGACAGGACTCCATGTTGGCCACCCATTGGGATATATAGCGACGGATATCGTCGCTCGCTACAAGCGTATGAAAGGGTTTAATGTCCTGCATCCCATGGGCTGGGATGCTTTTGGTCTCCCCGCTGAACAATTTGCCATCAATACCGGCACACACCCTAAAGAAACCACGAAAACGAATATTAAAAATTTTCGCCGTCAAATCAAAATGCTGGGTTTTTCCTATGATTGGGATCGTGAAATCAATACCACCGATACCGGTTATGTAAAATGGACACAATGGATATTCCTGCAGCTTTATAAAAAAGGGTTGGCTTATGAAGCTAAAGTGCCTGTGAACTGGTGCCCGGAATTAAAAGCGGTTCTTGCTAATGAAGAAGTCGTGAATGGTAAATCGGATATTGGCGGCCATCCAGTCCATCGCGTCCCTATGCGGCAATGGATGCTAAAAATTACTGATTATGCTGAATCATTATTAGCTGGCTTGGATGATCTCGATTGGCCCAGCAGTGTAAAAGAACTGCAGCGTAACTGGATCGGCCGTTCTGAAGGCGCTGACGTTCATTTTAATATAGTTGGCAGTAAAGAGGTCATTACAGTGTTTACAACGCGACCTGATACGTTATTTGGGGCCACGTATATGGTTTTGGCTCCGGAGCATCCATTCGTTGATGTACTAACGACTACTGGACAAGAAAGGGCTGTTAAGGAATACCAAGATAAAGCCAGTAGAAAATCAGATTTAGAGAGGGGAGAACTCAATAAGGAAAAAACGGGAGTTTTTACAGGCAGTAATGCTGTTAATCCTGTTAATGATGAAGAGATTCCAATCTGGATTGCTGATTATGTACTTATGAGTTACGGAACCGGCGCCATCATGGCTGTTCCCGGACAAGATCAGCGCGACTGGGATTTTGCAAAGGAATTTGATCTGCCCATCATCCGTACAGTTGAACCACCCGGAGATTTTGACGGTGAAGCTTACCTAGGGGAAGGTCCGGCTATAAACAGTGAATTCCTGGATGGCTTGAATATTACTGATGCAAAAAAGAAAATTATTGCCTGGCTGGAAAAAGAAGGTAAGGGACAGAGTACAGTCCAATATAAACTACGTGACTGGCTATTTTCACGTCAGCGTTATTGGGGTGAGCCGATTCCAATAATTCATTTTGATGATGGAAGTAAACCGTTGCAGGAATCTGAACTTCCTTTAGAGTTGCCTGATGTTGAAAAATATGAACCATCTGGTACAGGTGAATCACCGCTGGCCAATATTACAGAATGGGTAGAGATCAAGAACAATGAGGGAGAGGTCATTGGACTGCGGGAAACAAACACCATGCCCCAGTGGGCCGGCTCCTGCTGGTATTATTTACGCTATTTAGACCCGCAAAACAGCGTAAAAGCATGGGATCATGAGAAGGAATCTTACTGGATGCCGATAGATTTATATGTTGGCGGGGCAGAACATGCTGTACTGCATTTGCTCTATGCCCGTTTCTGGCACCATGTTTTACATGATCTAGGCCATGTTTCTACAAGGGAACCATTCCAAAAATTATTTAACCAGGGCATGATCCTTGGTGAAGACGGTTCAAAAATGAGTAAATCACGTGGAAACGTGATCAATCCCGATGAAGTAATCGACGAATATGGAGCAGATTCCATGCGTTTATACGAAATGTTTATGGGACCGCTTGACAAAGCAAAACCTTGGCAAACCAAAGGTTTGCAAGGCTGTTCGCGTTTTATCAATAAATTATGGAACAAAGTGTGTTCAAGCGATGGATTAAATGAAAATATTACTTCTGATACAGCAGAAAGTGAAACTATTAAACTAAAGCATCAAACCATCAAAAAAGTCAGCGATGATATTGAAAATCTTCGTTTTAATACAGCAATATCACAAATGATGATTTTTACCAATCATTTAACGACATTAAAATCAATCAATAGAGAAATCCTGCAAACATTTGTACAGTTATTAGCACCATTTATACCACATACAGCTGAAGAAATGGTA
>CATMBH010000073.1:0-6696 GCA_950063985.1 uncultured Fidelibacterota bacterium | reverse complement strand
TTAAGATATAGGATATATACTTCTACTCCAAAACCAACTGTAAAAAAAATGATTCCAATCATCCCAAACAAGTGTAGTGGCTGTTGCGTGTAGCGATTCAGAAATAAAATAGTCAAGAGATCGAAAAACCCATGAAAAAGACGAGAACCTCCATATTTGGTCACGCCGAATTTCCTGGCACGATGATTGACAATGATTTCTGACACTTTGAATTTTTTCTGTCCTGCTAGAGCGGGGATATAGCGGTGACGCCCACCATATATATCCAACGATTTAACCACAGATTGCTTGTAGATTTTCAATCCGCAATTCATATCGTGGATCTTAACTCCCGTCATTAATCGAGTGATAATATTGGCAAACTTCGAAGGCCAACGTTTTGTCCAAGGATCATGACGTGTTTTTTTCCAGCCCGATACAAGGTCATACCCCTCTTCCAATTTCGTAACGAGATTAGGTATTTCAGCGGGATCATCCTGTAAATCAGCATCCATCGTTACAACATAATCTTTTGAGGAAACTTTAAACCCTTCAGCCAATGCTGCTGCTTTTCCATAATTACGGTAAAATTGAATTACTTTTGTGTGGTAATCAGAATTTGATAATTCATTCAAAGTATTTATAGAGCTATCAGAGCTGCCATCATCAATGAACAATATCTCATAATTATCATTTCCAGATAGAACAGCTGTTAATTCTTTATGCAGCTCTTTAAGCGACTCAACTTCATTATAAACCGGTATGATAACTGTAATTGATTTCATGATTGTGCGTGTGGGGTCGATTCAGGTATTTGTTTAATCAAATGGGGATAAGCACTGCCAAATTCTCTTTCATTAAACGTCATTTCAATCGATTGCTTTTCATCATCCATTTTTATATAGACAGTCTGCAAGCCCCGCCCGTCGCTTGAAAATCTAATTTCAATTGCTGATTCAGTTATGAGTTTATTTGTTTGAGTCTTGTGTAAATCTTCAGGCTCGATGCCCCAAAAGATGGATATAAGATCCTTTGGTTTGATCACTTCAAAAAAAGGAAAACGTAAATAAATGCTCTCTGTGGAAAATCTAATATTATGCATCATATCCCAAGCTTCAACAGAATTTGGCCGTACGATCATCATCATGGTTTTTCTGCCTAGCATATCTTTGAAATGGATAAATACATCCTCTCCAGCACAGGTATAACTGAAAGATAATCTGCCGCTCACTGGTCCAGTAGATACCAATTTTCCTTTACCTCTGCAGACATTGTATTCCTCTATCCATTGTCCAACATCAATTTTTGGTAAATATTGTTGTTCTGATGACGCACAATTATTCAGCATAAACATCAAAATAAATCCGCAGTAAATAAATTTATTCTGGAAATGCTTTATTCTTGAGTGTGTCATTACTGCTGTCAAATTCGTATGCCTTGCGATAAAATTTTAAAGCATCTGTTTTACGATTCACTCGCATCAAAACATCCCCTAAATGTTCAAGTACTATAACGTTTGTGTTTTCCAATTCGATGGAATGTTGAATATAATTCAAGGCTTCATCATGTTTTCCCAGTTTAAATAAAATCCAACCGTAGGTATCTAAATATGCTGCATTTTTTGGAACAAGAGTAATTGCTTTCGTTGATATTTGCAACGCAAAATCTAACCGTTCATTCCTTTCGACAAGGCTGTAAGCATAATTATTATATGCTTGTACATCCATACTATCACTGCTGATAAGCTTTTCATAAAGTGAATCTGATGCAGACCATAACTGCATAGAATCGTTTATAATAGCCAAAACATGCAAAACATTTCTTGATTTGGGTGAAATTTTTAAAGCACGATTTAGGTACACCAGCGCTTCTTCATACTTTTTTTCCTGATAATAGGCATTGCCCAAAAGATATTGAATTGCATATTCTTGATTATATGTTTCAACTACAGGTAATAATATTTCAACTGCTTTCAGAAACTGATTCTTATTCATTTCTGCCAAAGCACTGTTTACATAGCCGCGATGGTCTTTTGGATCCAATTGTAACTGTTTAGCAGCATACACTTTGCTCGAATCAGGTTGATCTAGTTCAAGAAACACGGTGGAGATGAAATGCAAAACATTCGCGTTCTGTTTATCAAATTCATAGGCTTTTTTGAAAAAATCCAATGCTTGTGGCATTTGATTCTTCTGATAAAAAATTATACCTGATTGGAACAACCTGTCTTTGCTATGCCCTTCAACATCCATGATCTTATTGATGATTTCAGTGGCTTCATCATAGCGTTCTTCCATTATGATCAAATCAGCATAGGCTGATAAATATTCAACATTACGATCATCAATTTTTACCAATTGTGCATATATTTCCCAGGCAGTCTGTAATTTATTTGAACGCAATGATATTTCAGCTGCTTTTTCCAACGCATAGATCATTGCTTTATCGAGATCATAGGCTTCACGATAGAGTTTAATTGCTTTGTCCCATTGCATGCGGGCAGCCGCTAATTCAGCTTGAGCAATAACATGTTCTGCCTTGTCGGGTTCTATTATGTGGAGTGCATTAAATTGTTCATCAGCTTTATCATATTGATGGCGAATTATATATTGGTCAGCAAGTATTTTTCTTGCATCAACATCATTATCATTCAAAGATAAGGCAGATTTCAAATGAGCCTCTGCCCTCTCTATTTTGCCAAGTTTCCAAAACGATTCAGCTAACGAAACATGGATATAACCTTCTGTGGGATCCAACCGCAGTGCATCTTGCAGTTCAATAATCGCCATGGGGAAATTGTTTTGACTTATATACAATTGTGCATCCATAAAATGCTTTAAAGCTTCCGGGTTGGGCTCTTGTTTACTTTCAACTGTTTCCGTCACAGATTGATCAGCAGCAGGTACCGGCAGTTGAGAGCAACCTGTAATCATGAATATTGCGAATAGGGTGTAAAATTTATATTTATTTATAAGCATGGTTATTAAATACCATTAAGTAGTGGTTTCCATCCCATTTATCCTTGAACCTATATCAGAGTATTTAGAAACCAAATTTCCTCCCCTACTTTTGGCTTTATACATTGCTTCATCGGCTTTGACTATCAATTCGTTGGCTTGATCTGTGTCTTTTGGATATTCAGCTAATCCACAGCTTATGGTTATGCGGACATCAACATTTTTCAAACTAAAAGAAAAATTTGCAATTCCATCAATGATTCTTTGTGCTACCGGAATAATTTTATCGATGTCAGTATTAATGAGTAAAATTGCGTATTCCTCACCGCCATAACGTCCAACGATATCAATATTCCTGACCCTTTCTTTGATAATATTCGCTACTTCCCGTATAACATAAACACCGTATAAATGTCCGTATGTATCATTGATACGTTTAAAATTATCCAAATCCAAAATAGCCAAGACAATGCTATGCTGATGACGTTTTGCTCGGTTTATTTCTTCATTAAATCTGTCCATGAAAGCCTTGTGGTTTAGTAATTCCGTCAAGCCGTCATGCATGGCATTTTCATGCATTTTCCAATATTGCTGCTGCCAAGATACTATTGAACCGAATGTCAAGGCCAGTAACTCTAACAAATTTCTATCAGAAACTATAAAATTATAGGATTGCTGTTTTTCTATAGCAATACAGTAATGGACATTATCATTGATTAAAACAGGCACAGCCAAAATAGAATTGAATTTATGTTCTTCTAAATCGCCTTCTTCGAATCGGCCTGTTTCATAATAATCTGCGGTGCTGTCACTGGATTCCACAGTTTCATCTGAACGGAATCCGCGGCCGTGAATACTTTTAGAAATTGAATATAATTTTTCAGGGTCAACATCTCCACTATACCCGTCTTCCAGGACAACTTTATAGTGTTCACCATCTGTTTGAATTACGGAGATCGTCAGTTTATCATAATTAAAAAATGACCGACACAGATCACGAACTTTTTCATAAAGCCCGCGGACTTCAGATTGTATATCCATGGAGTTCAATAGATTGGCGATCTGATAATGGAAAAAATTATCCAATGATAATTTTTCAATATTATCCAGTTTTACCATACTTAAAGACACAAATCGACTTAAACTGGTCAACAAATTCCGATCCCTTTCTTGAATCGTAGAAAAATGATCGGCCAGCACCAAAATACAACCTACAGGAGCGTTTTTATACAATACCCTTGCCCCCAGGACACATTCACTACCCCGCCAAGATTTTTCAACAAATAGCTCCATCCAATGACCGCGTACATCCGTTTGCTGAAAAAGGACTGCTTCTTGTTGAAGAAAAATGGTTTGTATTACTTCATTTTCAGTAGGTATCAATTCTTTAAAAATATCTTTTGTAGCTGATTGAATAGTCAAATGTCTTCCAGAACCATCTAACATAAAGAAAGCAGCTTTATAATTCTCATTTATTGCCATGACCATATTAAAAACCATCTTTAACAGCTGTTCGTATTGATCATGTACATCTTCGCGGATAATTAGCCCACGACTGACTGATGTATTCCGTTCTACACTGGGTTTTATTTCCGGTTCATAGATATCTGGATCAGAAGTCGTAAATTGATATAAGATAACAATCAGCAATCCAAAGGCAATATAACGCAAGATTGTGTATAAATCACCTTGGGGATCGGGATAAACAAAAAGTAAGAAACACACTACGGCCAATATGGCTGCTGTAATTAATCTGTTTACGTTCATCTGTAAATAAAATCCTCGCAGAAAGAAACTACATCTTCAGCGAGGATATCTGGAAGGTCTTTAAGTTAGGAAAATCCGTTAAGGGCGTTTGTCTCCAACTAATTGAATTTTATCATCAAAATTGCGCTTTACCGGAGTATCTTCATCATAGTTAGTGGAATCTTCTTCACTTTCAGCAAACATGCTATCATTCGTCTTAGCAGGTAGAGCCGGTAAATCATTTATCTGTTGTTCAGTCATTGTTGGTGTAAAAGTCGCTTGATTACTGCTTTCAGGCATGAATTCTAATCCTAACATCACTACAGCAATAACGACAACCGCTGATAGACTGGCCATTAACGGCGTATATCCAGCGAATGAGCGAGTTGATTTAACAACAGATTTTGCTTCTTTTTCTGCGGTAATATGCCTGTTAAGATTATTCATGAATTCAGCTGATGTTGAAATTCCAGGCATTGATTTCATGGAAGCCATGACCTGCTTAACAGATTCGATCTGTTGCTTGGCTTCTGGGTTTTCTTCCAGATAAGCTTCGACTTGCTTACGCTGGTTCATTGAGAGGTTATTTTCTATGTAGTCGGATATTAAATCCTCAAACTGATAACGGTCCATCTATATGATTGTCCTTTTGTTTATCTAAATTCTTTAAGTGATTGTTGCAATTGTAGTCTTGCACGATTTATTCTCGATTTTACAGTTCCCAGTGGAACGTCGACGATTTTACTAATCTCTTCATAAGAAAGTTCCTGAATATCTCGAAGTATTACTACCGTCCTGAAATGGAGTGGTAATTCCTGAATTGCCATCTGAATTTTCTTTTCAGCAAAGTGTCCTTGGGCTGTCTCACCCGTTTCGGGTTCCACCGAGGGAAGTTGATACTCACGATCATCAAAACCCATTTGGCTCAAGTTCGTCACCTTGTGACGCTTCTTTCTGCGCAATTCAGTTTTGGCAAAGTTACCTGCGATCGTGTATATCCATGTAGAAAATTTGGCGATATTGCGGTAATAATGACGGTGAGTGTAGAGTTTCATAAGTGTATCTTGTACAATATCTTCCGCTTTTTCCATGTCATTTACAAAACGGTATACAAACGTCATTAAACGATTACGGTAACGGTTTACCAATTCTACATAGGCCTGCTCATCACCATCCTGGAATCGGATTATAAGTTCTTCATCTGTATAACGGATTTCCTTATCCTTGGTCAGTGATTGAATTGATGAAGAAATTTGAGAGCCTTGTTCCATTGGTTAAAGGGTATTACCCTATAAATGATTTAGAAGTTCCATTTTTCAAATATAAAAATAGATAAAAAATAAATTATAACAATTAACATCTTCACAAAGTTTTTTGTTTGTGGGTATTGTTATTATATCATTATTGGTTTAAAGTATAACTACCCTCCTCACCCAAAGGGATAGTATTTAAGCAAGAGCCCCGCAGCAGCGGGGTTTTTTGTTTGTGGGATGATGGGTAGATTTGGATATGATTAATCGCATTACAGCACAGAAATAATAAAAGGTATAATGGATACTGTCCGCTATGTGCTAGCCTATATTACTGTTGTTTTCATTCCCTTTGTTTATGTCCTTTGGCCCCTGGTTCATCCCTTTGCCAATTATTGGAGGAAGATTAATCCGAGGCAGATTTACGGGATATTTTTTTTACTGCTCGTTGCCACAATTTTCACACTTTCTCATTTTGTAGAGTTCCTAATCGGAACTGATTATGGATTTAACCTATTCTTAACTATTGCGGGTGTCTCTTGCTGGGTTGTATCAACTGTGATAAAGAGTAAAAGACGAAAGTTATCCTTTTTTATATGTCCAACAAATAGTTGGAAATCTTTAAAGGCATCCGAAATTTTTATTGAATTAAATCTATTTATATATATTTTTATAAATAAAAATTTATCAACAAACAAAAATATAATGAAAATAGCTATTACTAAAAATATGAAGCTGAATAATGAAGAGATCGGAAGAGCGTC
>CATMBH010000072.1:0-6712 GCA_950063985.1 uncultured Fidelibacterota bacterium | reverse complement strand
CCCAGATCTGTGGGGCGACCCACACCCATGAGGTAGCGGGGCTGATCCTTTGGCAGCAGTTCATCCATTTGTTCAATGGTTTCGAACATGTCACTCTTGGCTTCGCCCACAGCCAGCCCACCAATGGCAACACCGCATGCTGCAAAAGGAGTTAGTTCCTCCACGCTTTTTTGACGCAATTCCGGATAAATATTTCCCTGGATGATGGGCAACACGGTCTGTTCCCATTCATGAATTCCATGATTTTTTGCGATATGATTCGTACAGCGTGCCATCCATTTTGTAGTTCTCTCCACAGCAGTTTCAACAGTCTGATAGTCCGCCTGCCCCGGTGGACATTCATCAAAGGCCATAATAATATCCGCGCCCAGATGCTGCTGAATTTCCATGGAGAATTCTGGAGTAAACATGTGCCGGCTACCGTCAATATGGGATTGGAATTCAACGCCATCATCATTGACCTTATTGAGCTTGGCCAGTGAAAAGACCTGGAAACCGCCACTATCTGAAAGCAATGCTCCATTCCAGTTCATGAATGAATGAAGTCCTCCAGCTCTGCCGATTAATTCATGTCCCGGTTTTAAATATAAATGATATGTATTCCCGAGAATAATTTTCGAATCAATCGTATTCAATTCATCGGGGCTGATAGCTTTGACTGTCCCCCGTGTTCCAATGGGCATAAATACTGGAGTTGGGATATGACTTCGATCTGTAATGATTTCACCCGTACGGGCAGAGGTATTTATATCTTTCTGATGGATCGTAAACTTCAAGATCTAAAATATATGCTGGAAGGTCTCGCGGACAGATTTGACGCCATGGACTTTCAACTCCTTGTAGGAACGATCATTCTTTATATTTCCAGCCGGTATAACTGCAGATGTAAATCCCAGTGCAACCGCTTCTTGCAGCCGCTGTTCAATGCGGGCAACTGAACGGACTTCACCCGTGAGACCCACTTCACCAACAAGAACTGTCCCATCAATAATGGCATCATCCCGACTGCTGGACGCCACAGCCGCAATAATTGCCAGATCTGCAGCCGGGTCTCGAATTTTTAATCCGCCCACAAGATTCACAAATACATCATTCATACCCATAACATTTCCAAGTCGTTTCTCCAAGACAGCCAAAAGCATAGATAGCCTGCGGCTGTCTACACCGTTCGCATTGCGCTGGGGTGTGCCGAAGTTTGCTTTGGATACAAGGGCCTGGACTTCCACCAGAATAGGGCGGCTTCCTTCCATGGATGGGAAGATGGCTGTTCCGGCCGTATTGGCTGTGCGCTCTGCGAGAAATAATGCTGATGGATTTTCAACTTCATCCAATCCAGAAGATGTCATATGAAACACACCCACTTCATTAGTAGCGCCAAAACGGTTTTTTACAGAACGCAAAATGCGGTGGTCATAACGTTCATCCCCTTCCAGATATAATACGGTATCCACCATGTGCTCCAGCATTTTCGGTCCTGCTATGATACCCACTTTCGTTACATGTCCAATGACAATAACTGTAAACCCTTTTTGCTTGCAGGCATTCAAAAGCTGCTGGCCGCAATCACGGAGCTGGCTCACGGAGCCCGGCAAAGAATCCAGGTCTTCATTATATACCGTCTGTATGGAATCAATCACAACCAGAGTTGGTTGAACCACAGATACTTGTTCCAGCACATTCAGAATTTCATTTTCTCCAGATACATGGAGGTCTTTTGTGTTTAATTCCAGCCGATCGGCTCGCAAAGCAAGCTGGTCTTCACTTTCTTCCGCTGAAACATAGAGAGCTGTCTGCCCACAACCGGCGACGATTTGTAAAGCTAATGTGGATTTACCAATTCCAGGCTGGCCACCCAATAAAATCATTGATCCGGGGAGTAGTCCGCCGCCTAAAACTCTGTCAACTTCATTTAATCCAGACTTTGAGCGCTTACGGTCTTTTTTATTAGTGAGGGTTCGCAGTTCCGTTGTTTTTTTAGCGGGTGCGCCTTTGGATTTGCGCCTGGTTTTGGGAGGATGAAATTCACTCAATGTGCCCCATTCACTGCAGGCCGGACATTGACCGTGCCATTTGGAGAATTCATTCCCGCAACTGTTACAAAGAAAGATCGATTTGGATGAAGATGGTGCCATTATTTGGTGAATAAGTTATCAGTAACTGGTTAGTTCTACAAAACTTACAAAGAAAATTTTTACTTACAACACCCCTACCAGTTACAATTTACCAGTCTAATCCTAATGAAAAATAATATTGAGGCTTGGAGTAGCCAACGTCATTGATATCCCAGGCTGAATCCACTCGAAGCAAGAAGTAACCCAGATTTATTTTCATCCCCCAGCCAAAACCGGCTATCGTTTCTTCAAACTCATCTCCATTATCCCAAGCCGTCCCAACATCAAGAAATAAATGCGAACCAAGATTACTCAACATGAATTTGTCTGGAACACCCATGGCCAGAAGAAAAGGGAAACGAAATTCAAAATTAGCCAAAGCAACATTTGAACCAACTTGTTCCATATATCGTCTGCCTCTAACAGGCATTACAAATTCAGAGAAAAATACATCCTCGAGATCATTCTCACCATCCAGTATATCACTGCGAAAGTGGCTATTATCAGCTACTCCATCTGTTTCACCGTTACCAACTATCCAGTTTTGCAAACCGCCTAAATAAAATTTTTGTTTATCAGTTCCCCGGCTCGTGCCCAGCATTAACCGACCTGCCAGACTTGAATAACGGCCAATTTTGAAATATTTCCTGAAATCCATCTTAAGCGTTTTGAAGTCCAGTTTTTTGTTGCCCCAACCAGGGCTGACCACCAGGGTGGTATTCTGCCGAAAACCATCTATGGGACCCGTGTAACCATAAATCGTATTATCATACACCCAGCTGGTTACAGGTAAAACAACAGTAAAATCATTATTATTTACTTCCTGAAATTCATAATAATTCACTTGTTGCCATTCACTAAACGAAAAATAATGATAGGACAATCCGCCTTCTATCCGCATAAATCGACTAAACGGACGTGAAAGATATCCCATTATACCGAAATTTCTCAACAAACCGCGATGTTGATATCCATTTACATCATAGCCCAGGAAATATTCATTCGCAATATGAGAAAGGGAGAAATAATAATCTGTGGGTCGGGTCAGATACGCATAGCTGAAAAAGTAATCACTTCGTTTCAGGTCGATCACCATTTCAGTCCCAAAATAAATCTGGTGATCACCCAGGATATCGCTGAAGGCAAACATAGTCATCCCTTGTGCACCAAATACATTATTGAAGGTTGCGTAACCATTGACCAAATCCAGTGTAAATCGCGTTTTATATTCTTTGGGGACATAGCCATTTTCAGATAAGTCAGTTGTATCATTTACAAAATTTTCTGCAACATCTTCTGGTGTTTCCATGGGTTTATTATAATGATCATATTCCCTGGCAAAGATCCAGTCCTGATAATCCCTGCCGCTCGTCCTACCTGTGCTCCACTGCCTTCTTTTGTGGCGCCGCAGATCAGTCAAATCTTCAGATCCTTCATCCTGTTTCATGACATATCGAGTTACCGGTACTTCCATGGCTTCTCTTTCTAAAGGATGACTCATGCTGTACACATCCCAGCCCATATCGGCGTAGCCGGCAAATACCAAATAGCTATCGTCGTTTGTAAGACTTAATTGGAATGTGCCCGTTAGAATGTTGGTTATAGCCACCGGATCCGTGCCAAGATTGTGTCGATAAATGTTCCAAACACCATCTTTATCAGAAACATAAAAAAGAGTGTTTTCTTCCGTATGAGCCCATACAGGATAATCTTCATTATGTTCTGTAGCTGTTAAGCGATTGATATTTCCCGATACTAAATCAATGGTATACAGATCTTTTTGAGAATAATCATGCTCTACGATGGCTGCGGGGGTATTCTGGCCAGTAACATCATCTTTTCGATCCGAAACAAAAACTAATTTCGAACCATCGTTATTCCATGCCGGCTCTGAATCGGAATAAATATCATTCGTCAATGCAGTTAGCTCTTCCGCTTCAACGTCATAAATATAGACGTCACTGGCGCCGTCCTGTGTTCCGATAAAAGCCAGTTGATTTCCATCCGGGCTCCATGCCGCCGTGAAAATACCATCAAGGTTAAAGATTAATTTTTCTTTCTTTTTTGTTTTAACATCGATCAAATATAGCGCATCACTTTTACCCGCTTTTGCAGCAATGGCAATCCGTTTACTATCTGGTGCCCAGGAAATTCCGGGCTGGAGTAATTTTAACTCTTCAAAGTCCACTGACCTGTTGCCTTTGACCAAGCGCCTGATTTCTTCTCCATCAATGGCGCCCAGGATATAAATATCAAAATATCCCGATCGGTCCGACAATACTGCAATTTTACTGCCATCCGGTGAAACAGAAGGAGAAATATTGTAGTAATTTTTCTCTTTTTTATGATCAGTCAAACGCTTGGCAATATCTTCTATTTCATCCCGTCCGGCCACATCCGGCCAATACTCCTTTTTTAGATATTTATGCCATTGCTTGGTAAGGTCTTCATAATCCATACCCAATGCGCGCTCGATTCCTTTTTCAGCATTCTGGGTCATTTTCATGGCATTGATGATTTCACCGATCTTTTCACGGCCATACTTTTCAGCAATAAACCGCCAGATAGACTGGCCGCCTTTATAAGCCATGTAGGATTCTAGTTCTTTCACTGTTGGCATACTCTCATTGATGGAAAGGTCACGCATGGTCATATCCGCTTTGGTATCCCAGTTCATGGACAAATATTCAGCCAGCCCTTCATTCGCCCATAATGGAATTTGTAATTTGACCCGACCGGCAATAATACTTTGTATGCTGCCGTCATAAATCATGTCATTCAATAAAGCATGCACGAGTTCATGGTGGATGACATGCCGGAATTGCTTATAATCCCCTTCGAAGGGCAATACAACCCTGTTTTTGAATAATTCTGTTACGCCGCCGATACCTTCCCGCATGTACTGCCAGATAACATTCGTTTGCTGGAAATCGTTGTGGGAATGGTAGACTATGATAGAGACGCGTTTTTTTAATGTCCAGCGGAGGTGTTTGGAAATTTGTTCGTGGGCTTCTTCTGCAACTTCAGCAGTGAATTCTGCTAATTGGGTATCATCCCCATAAAAATACACATCAAAATTTGGAGAAGAGATCAATGACCAATCGAACTCCTTGTACTGCACCTTATTCTGCCCAAAAGACTGGGCCAGCAGGCTTTCTATCAAAAGAATAACAATAACAATTATATTACGCATGTGTTAAAATTACGACGATACCTCATTTGAGTTCCAGAAACTATACTTATCTGAAACTATAGATTTTTCCGGAAGAAGTCAATGATTGGACTGCTCATCGTTCATTAAGTTAAAGTTCTACAATTCCTTTGCCTGTACATCTCCAAAAAAGTAAGTTACTGCTTATGCAATTGCCCGTCTATTTTATTTCCGATATTCATTTATTGCTCCAATACGACGAGCATGAAAAGAAACGCCAGGAAAAGTTATTTCGTTTCATGGATTCAGTCGCGCAATCCGGAGGTACATTATTTATCATAGGTGATTTATTTGATTTCTATTTTGAATATAAGCACGTTATTCCAAAAGTATACTTTCCCTTCTATCAAAAATTGTATGGCTTAAAAAACAAGGGTGTTGAAGTTCATTTTGTCACTGGCAACCATGATCACTGGACGTTGGATTTCATGGGCCAAACACTCACCACAAAAGTATATTTCGATGATGTTGCGCTGGATATACATGGGAAACGGTTTTATCTCACCCATGGTGATGGAATTCTTTCCTGGGATAGAGGTTATCGACTGTTGAAAGCTGTTATACGCAGTAAGTTTTTTATCTGGCTGTACCGCTGGCTGCATCCCACCATCGGTTATGGCATTGCCCACGCTATTTCAAAAAAAGGTCGCCATTATGAGCATTCGCAGGAATATAATGAAAAGGTCCTCAAGGAATTACGGATCTTTTCTGAAACCATAGCAGCGGATGGGCATGATTACGTTATAACAGGTCATTATCACCAGGCTTGCATTGAAAATGTGAACGGCGGGAAGCTGGTTGTTCTGGGCGATTGGCTGCAGTATTTTTCCTACGCTGTTTTTGATGGGAATGAACTTGAACTCAAATTCTGGGAAGCCAATGCGTAGGCTGATCATATTAACACTCATAGCAGCTTCCCTTTCTTTTCAAGGATGTTCAAAGATTAAAGGACTCTTTGGGAAAAAGGAAGGGAAAGCCGACGTAAACCTTGCTGAGGTGGAGAACCTGCGTCGTGAATACCAAGAAGGTCGTGTCCAGGCAGTGCAGGATTTGATCAGTATGTACAATGATTCCAACCTGCCCTTTGATGTGCGCATCGCTGCTGGAGAAGTGCTGTCGCAAACACAGCACCCCACTGCCATGAATGCCATTGCCAAGGTGGTTTCAGAAGCAGAAGCGTTGGATTTGAGTTTTATGGAAGCATCCATCGAACTTCTGGCAGAATTTCGAAATAATCCAGCAGCCGGCGATGCTATGGTACGAGCCATGCACACCATTGATGAAAAATCCAATAAACTGCACATGACCCTAGTACGCAGTTTGAATAAAGTGCGAATGAAAGACCAGATCCTAGCCTTATTGGAACTTTATGAAGTATCTAAAGCAAATG
>CATMBH010000071.1:0-6737 GCA_950063985.1 uncultured Fidelibacterota bacterium | reverse complement strand
TACCTGTTTGGACGCTTTGTAAAAAGAACTCAAATATTTCAGGAAGCTGAAGGAAAGCAAACCCGTAGCGATATATAACGTGAATTCAGGCAGCCATACTAACTGGGAGATTGGGAAAATATGCAAAACGATCGAAAGTGTAGTGATACCTGCAGCCCATTTTCCATACCAGTTTGACTGGAGGATAAAATTGCTGTTGTTCAGATAATAAATCGCCGGTAAAGCAATAGCGACATAGCGCCCCAGAAAAAACCAGTAAAACCATGCCGGGAAAAGTCCTTCCATCACCAAATAAGAGGCTACGGCAAGAATGACAACAAAATCAGCTGTGGGATCAAGCCATTTACCAAAATGTGTAACCTCATGAGCACGGCGGGCAATGTAGCCATCCAATGTATCTGAAAGAATAGCCAAAATGATCAATACAAAGGCTATATTCCAATTTTCGTTTTGCAGGCAAATAATAATAGGGATAGCCATGAATGCCCGCAAGAGGCTGATCATGTTAGCCAGAGTCAGGATCCGTGAGGGGTCCATGAATTTTGCTCTAGGATTATCCATTTGAAGTAATATTGTTCTTTTCTGTGATTATCGTGTGCTGATCCATCTCAAATACACGATCACAAAATGTATAAATAAATTCTGTATCATGCGAAATGATGATCAGATGTTTATTCTTCAGATATAGTCGTAAATGATGGGTCAAAGTTAAAACTTGTTGCCGTCCCAGACCAAATGTTGGTTCATCTAAAATCAGCAGATCATATTCGCTGTTCAAGAGCCAAATCGTCAAAACAACCCGCAATGTTGACCAAGGGAGATCTAATGCTGTTTTGTATCTGATCTGCTCCCATTCTAACTGACAATTTTTAAGATTTTTGACAGCATGATTGATCTTGTACTTATCCAGTTTTCCTGCCATAACCAACCGTTGCACAAACGTATCTAATGAATCTGCGCCGATCATCTTTTCCGGGAATTGTTCAAGATAAGCCATGGCAGCTTTTTCACCGGCTTTGGTTAATGTTATAGAACCAGATTCAGACCTTTCAATATGGAGCAGTAATTTTGCTAATGTTGTTTTTCCGCAACCATTTGATCCGGTAATGCCCAATGCTCTAAAGTCATCAATTTTCATATTGAAAGCATTGAACAGATCTCTGTCTCCATTATAACTAAAAAACAAATCATGGCATGCGATTGTAATTTCATTTGATTGTGATTTATGTTTAACTGCTGGTAAGGGACTTATATTGCCGTTCCATTCATTAAATGATGACAGTGATAGCTCCCATTGCGTTTTTCCAAATTGCAGATCATTGCAGTCACTGGTCAGCCAGAGGACAATACAATTCGTTTCAACAATTTGATTATGGATATAACCAAGCATATTTTGTTTCCCGTTTACATTAAGAAATGATAAACCATCATCAATCAATAAAAGTTGAGGATTAACGCTGAACGCTGTTACAATATTCAACATTTCTTTTTCACCACCACTCAACGTCGCAGGATGGCGATGTTCTGCGCATTCAAAAAATAACTTTTCTTTTAAACTCGCAAGCTTCGTTGAGATATATTCCTGATCATTACTCCTGCATTCCAACGAAAATGCTAATTCACCACCTAATGTTGAACTGATGATTTGTGTGTCTGGATTTTGGAAGACCTTTTGAAACTCTTCAGGACGATTGATATTAGTTAAATGAAAATATTCTTGTCCTTTTTCCAATTCAAGTATTTGATTAATTAATGCTGATTTACCACTGCCGCTTTCACCATAAATGACATGCAGACCGCTTTCAAATGTGAATGATCGATCAAAGCAAAACTTTGGAAAAGTCATATTGAATTGCAGTTGATTAGTCACGAATTATTCCCCGTACAACCCGTGTAGCTGAACCAAGATTTTGATGTATCACATCTGTGGCAGCAAAACTGCATTTCAAGAAATAGTCTTTGTCTAATAGTAATTTGTCCAAAATTGTCTTGATATCATCCGGTGTTTTGACCTCAAACCCGCCACCGGCCTTAATGAGTTCTCCTGTGGCGTGGAATTGTTTATTTCGCGGTCCAAATAACACAGGCAGACGAGCAATAGCCGGCTCCATTGTGTTATGAACACCTGTAGAAAATCCGCCGCCAATGTATGCTATTTGTCCATGCCAGTAAAGTCGAGACAAGAGTCCAACCACACTGACCAACACAACTCTCACATTTGGAATTTTAACTTTTTTCTTTTCCAGACGTTTACATTCAAATCCATGTTTACTGAAAAATGTTTCAGCTCGTGAGATATAACTATCATCTGGATCATGAGGCACCCATACCAGTGAAACATCTTCATGCTTTTTCAATATTTCAGCCAAAGCATCCATGATTACAATCTCATCTTCTAAATGGACACTACCGGCAACGATTCTTCTTTCACGATCTAGAACGGATTCTGTATGAGCAACTGTAAACTTGTCCGCTTTATATTTTACTTGATCATAACGTGGATTTCCCAAAACTCTCAACACAGGGCTGTTCTGTCCTTTGATTAAATTTTGTACACGCAGATAATCCGATTCATCCACTGTATAAATTGTTTTGAAGCAGCGATATACACTACGATAAAAATTTCGGATGATAGGTTTGAGTTTTTTAGTCCCTTTAACAAACCGAGCTGCAAACAACGTTGCATGAATCTTTCGTCTATGGGCTGACCAGATGAGGTTTGGCCAAATGTCATAAGCAGCAAAAATGAGCTTTTTAGGTCGAGTGATTTTTATCGCTTTACGGATGGTCCAGGGAAAGTCAAAGGGCAGATAGATCTTACAATCGATATGATCATCATGAACATTATTGTAGCCGGATGGTGAAAAAAAACTGACAATGATCTTTGCGTGCAGTTCCACTTCTTTCAAACCGGCAAGAACAGGACGGATCTGTTCGTATTCACCATATGAAGCAGCATGGAACCAATAACAAATATTACGTGGTTTAAGCTGTTTACTGAATTCTTTTAATGAATCTATTGATTTTAATCTACCAGAAATGCCAGTTCTGATCTTCTTATTGAACAAAGCACCGATCAGCATAAGAATCATTAATAGTGGTAATAAAATAAAATTATAGATCAGCTTTGAGATCAAATTCATACGGACAAAATATTCTCCAAACTATTGATTACTTTTTCGGGTGTTATGGACGTCATGCAATATTGTTCTTTTCGAAAACAGGGCGTCTTGCCATTTTGAGAGCAAGGCCTGCACCACAGATTTGCATTTGCTATCGTAACCGAACGATCTAAAAATGTTCCACCGCCTGTTTCAACTGCAGTTGGTCCCATGATCATAACCGCAGGAATAGCCAATGCTTCAGCGGCATGGAGCAAACCGGTATCACTTCCTAAAGCTGCTTTTGCATTACTAATTATACCGAGTGAAGCCCTTAAATCTGTTTTACCTTTCAAATTCAATACTCTGGGGTTATCGATTTCAATTTTGTCGCATATGGAATCTTTTCCAGATCCAATTATCACGATTGATTTATTTGTTTCTTTTAATAATGTTGAAAAAACTTTTTTATAACTATCTGCAGACCAAACTTTTGTTTCCCAATTTGCTCCAGGAATAATGACGATGAAATCAATATCAACACCATTTTGTTTTAACAATTCAACTGCTTGATTTTTCTCACTTTCAGAAATTGAAAGTATTGTATCTGGAATATCTATTTGTCCGTTCATAACTGGCTTTAAACAATCATGATACAATCTCCTTTGATTAAAACCATCTTCAAAATCATTGATATGTAATTGAATTAGTTTAAACCGCTTCCAGCGTGGTTTTTTATATACCAGTGTTGCTTTATTAACAATCCTCCTTCTTATGATTTGCGTGCGCAGTGAATTGTGTAAATCCACAACAAGATCATAATCCACATCAATCTTATTGCCCATACTGCGTAATGTTGAAACAGGTTCAGTTTTATTGATTTTTACAATACGGTTAATTAACGGGTGATTTTCCAAAAGAGGTGCAAAATGACTCAAGGTCATGAAATCGATCCGTGACTCTGGAAATCGATTGCGAAGTGTTGACAACGGTGATGTTGCTTGAACTATATCACCAATGGAGCTTAAACGCTGGACCAGAATGGTCCCTGGGTCTGACATAATTGTTAGTATGTACGATGTACGTTAAAAGCCACCAGATCAGTTAAAGAATCTTTATAAACTGATTCAGGATAAACCTTAATGGCTTCAAGTGCTTTTAAGCTGAATTCATTTATCTTGGATTTAGCATATTTAAATCCACCGTTTTCATGGATGATTGTTTTCAGCTCCTGAACTTCATCTCCTGTTTTATGTTTATTACGCAAGATGCGTTTGATATGTCTTGTACCCGCTTTTGAAGTATTGCTGTAACTGTAAATTAAAGGTAAGGTGACTATATTGCGTCTTACATCTGCTGCTACATCTTTTCCTGTAGATCCTGCACTCCCTAAAAGGTCAAATAAATCATCTTTAATCTGAAAAGCCATACCAAGATTTTTGCCAAATGATGAGAGATTTCTGCGATCAGCCTTCTTTTTAGAAGCTGTAATAGCACCAATTTCACAACTCGTTGAAATTAATGAAGCAGTTTTTTGGTAGATCATATTATAGTATACATCTTCTGTCATGGACTTAGATAAACTTTTTTCGATCTGCAAAATTTCTCCTGCGCTCAATTTTTCCGCAGTATGTGACAATAATTCCAGAGCATCAAAATCTTTAAGATTGATAAGGTTGATCAAAACCTTGCTCAACAAAAAGTCACCCATGAGGACGGCTACTTTATTTTTCCATATACGGTTTAATACCAGGAAGCCGCGTCTTTTTTCAGCTTCATCCACCACATCATCATGAATTAGCGTTGCCACATGCAAGAGTTCGATCATCGCCGCTGCCTGATAACTTTGCAGCGTTGGTTTGCCTGTTAAGCGAGCTGAAAGGATTGTCAGTATCGGCCGGATATTTTTCCCTTTATGACGCAAGAGGTATTTACCGATTGTATTCACCAACCGTACTTCTGACCGCATAGCTTCCCGAAACTCATTTTCAAAGATCTTCAGATCCTCAAAAATTGGTGCGGTGATTTGTTTGAGATTTTTTAATTCTTCCCGCATGAGATGATAATCTATGGTTTACCTTTATTCACCATCCAACTTACTCCAATACTCAATTCATATAAAACAATAAGCGGAATGGACATAAGCATTAAGCTAACTGGATCAGGCGGTGTGATCATTGCTGATATAAACATGATTATTATCAACGCATGCCGCCGATAATGTCGCATAAAGGGTGGTGTCAATAGTCCAATCATCGATAGAATAAACACGATGACCGGTAATTCAAAAATGATCCCGCTGCCCAGCATCAGCCATGTAATGAAACTGAAATAATAATTGATAGAGTAATTATTTTGTACATCCACAGTTCCCAAGGATGAAAAGAACTGCAATGAGAATGGTACCATAATCTTATAAGAAAAAACAACACCAATGATAAATGAAAGATAACTGAAAAAGACCAGTGGCTTCATGAATTTTTTTTCACTTTTATAAAGTCCTGGTGAAATGAATTTTGCCATTTGGTATGTTATAACGGGTAGAGCAAGTATAAAACCACCCACGATTGCCAAGCCCCATTTGATCATGAACATACCTTGAACTGTTAAGACCTGCAGATTCATCGGTGATGAAATATGTTCTGTAGGTGCAATGAGGAGTTTTATGATATCATCGATAAATAAGAATGCAACCATACCGCCAACAATTATTGCAGCTAAAGATTTGATCAACCGCCAGCGTAATTCTTCCAGATGATCAAGAAAAGGCATTTCCTGGGCTTTACTCATGGTTTAATAAAGACGCCGATATTTCATGAGGAGACGCTTTGATCGAATCAATCGAGTCCGTTTTCTGTTCCAATGCTGCACGTTTTTCTGATGTCCAGAAATCATCCAATAATTTTTCCTGAACCAGATCAAAAACACGGCTGCGATGCCTTTCAAGACGTTTGATGTCAAGTATTCCCTGCGCTTCCATTTTTTCTAAATGATCACGAATACCAGCAAATAATTCTGAAATCCCCTTGCCATCACTGGCAACCGTAGTAAAAACAGGTGGTTCCAGTTTGTCTCCTCTATTAGCTGTATGAAGCATATTCTGTAATAATTGGGCTAATCTATTAGCTCCATCCCGATCTGCTTTATTGATAATGAAAAGATCAGCAATTTCAATTAAACCTGCTTTCATCAGCTGGATTTCATCACCTGATTCCGGAACCAATACAACGATAGTCAAGTCTACAGCTTTGGCTACATCATGTTCACCCTGGCCAACACCTACTGTTTCATAGATAACTATTTCTTTCCCGCTAGCTGCCAATACATCACCCACATCCTGTGCTTTTCGAGCCAGGCCACCCAGATCGCCATGGGAACCCATACTGCGAATAAAAACCCTTTCTTCCCAGATATATCGATTCATACGGACGCGATCACCCAGCAGCGCACCGCCTGTAAAAGGGCTTGTCGGGTCTACCGCAACAACACCAACTGATTGTCCATTTTCGATAAACTGATTGATCAATTGATCTGTGAGCGTACTTTTTCCCGCACCTGGAGGGCCTGTAATTCCAATGCGAATTGCGTCTGTGCTGTATTCGTGAAGATCGATGAAGAATTCATCTTTCAACGATT
>CATMBH010000070.1:0-6774 GCA_950063985.1 uncultured Fidelibacterota bacterium | reverse complement strand
TCCTTTAATCTCAAAACGACGCCGGACACCATGATACGCTTCGAGGCCTTTGGCGATTGTATCGATTTTGAGCCCCATTTCCATGCCCAGAGCAATGGCAGCCAATGAATTAACAACATTATGCTCACCGGGCACATTGAGTTTTATTGTGCCGTTCTCGTGCTCGTGCTCCCATAGCGTATACACTGTTTGTGTTTCATTATAACAAATATTTGTCGCCCTGATTTTTGCTCCTGTGCTCAAGCCGTAGGTGATTACAGGGCGTTTGATCTCCGGGGTAATTTCCAATAGGGCAGGAGAATCCGCACAGGCGATGACTGCGCCGTAGAACGGTACTGCGTTGGCAAATTGAATGAACGCCTGCTGCAGGTCTTCCAGATCATCATAACAATCAATATGTTCAAGTTCAATATTGGTAATAATGCTGATAGTGGGGCGCAGCGCCAGGAAACTGCGATCGAATTCATCTGCTTCGACCACAATTATATTACCTGCTCCCAGTTTCGAATTGGAATCAATTGTTTTGACCAAACCGCCTACAACCAATGTCGGATCCAGATGTCCTTCTGACAACACGGTACCGATCATGGAAGAGGTCGTTGTTTTCCCATGTGTTCCCCCGACGCCAATGCTTGTCTCTTTAACAGCAATTAATTCTCCCAGCATTTCTGCTCTGCGGATAACAGGAATGTTTTTTTCATATGCCGCCTGGATTTCAGGGTTATCTTTTTGGACAGCGCTGGAATACACCAATACATCAGCATCCGTAAGATTAATGACACTGTGACCCATATGCACATCAGCTCCAAGGCGAATCAGTTTTTCGATAATAGGCGATTCGGTGATGTCAGAACCGCTTACATCAAAACCGAGATTTAATAATAATTCGGCGATACCGCTCATACCAATCCCGCCAATACCAACAAAATGGACTTTTTTAACACGGCGAAACATCAGGCTCGAACTTTTTCTAGAATATGGTCAACAATCACTTTTGTTGCGTCCGGCTTACCTAAACTCTTGGACTTGTAAGCCATTTCATTTAGAACATTATCATTATTTATTAATGATGAGATCTTATTAGCCGTCAAACGTGGATCCAATTCTGCTTCCGGGATCAATTCAGCGGCGCCTGCATTTGTCATTGATCGCGCATTATGTGTTTGGTGATCAGCGGCAGCTGAAGGTAACGGTACGAGTATGCTAGGCAAACCACAGGCAGTTAATTCAGCAATGGTTAAGGCACCGGCACGAGAAAAGGTCAAATCACTTAAAGCGTATGCTGATCGCATATCATCGATAAAAGGGACTATCCGAACAGTTTCAGATTCAAATTGTTTATATTTATCAAAATTGTGTTTACCAGTTTGCCATAGAACTTGAATATTATCTAATTGTTCGATCATACCTGAAGTACATTGATTCAATGCTTCAGACCCTTGGCTGCCGCCAAAAACAAAAAGTGTTTTTTTATCAGCGATTAAATTGAATGCCTTCCTGGCGATCATGCGATTCCCATTAGCAATGTCTTCCCGGATTGGGTTGCCAGTGAAAAAACAGTTTTTTTTTTAATAAAGCCATCCACTTCATGAAAAGCTGTAAATACCGTTTCAGCCCTTTCAGCAAAATGCCGTGTAGTGATTCCGGGATATGAATTCTGTTCCTGGATGAAAAAAGGAATTTCCTTTTTTGCAGCAGTATAAAGGGGCAGGGCGGAGGCATAGCCGCCTGTACCGATAACTGCATTTGGTTTTAAATCACTAAATAGTTTATGGGTCTTCATCTTTGAAGAAAGAAATCTACCGGGCAGTAATGCATTGCGTCCCAATGATTGCAATGAAATGGATCGCTGCAGTCCGCGGATAGGAAGAAGTGTATGTTCAACATTCATTGCCGGAAGTTTTTCAGCTTCGATTCCAAAAGTTGAGCCCACATAATGAATATGTGCATCAGTACGTTTTTTTAATTCTGCGCCTATGGCCAATGCCGGATAAAGATGTCCTCCCGTACCACCGCCAGCAATTATAAATATCTTTTTAGCCATAAATACGTTTCCTCCAATCAGCATCACTGTTTACAGACCGTTTGGATTGGCTGATATTTAAGAGGATGCCCAGGCTGGCTAAATGAACCACAACTCCCGAACCGCCATAGCTTATAAGGGGCATGACTAAACCTGTTGTGGGGACAAGGTTTGTCACTACAGCTGCGTTGATGAAAGCATACAAAATAAAACTGCAGGAAATACCCAAAGCTAGCATGACTCCAAATATGTCTGGGCTTTCTTTGGCAATGTGAATACCTCGTTGAAAAATGAACATGAATAATGTCAAAACAAATAGAGTACCAATGAGACCTGTTTCTTCACCTATAATCGCAAAAATGAAATCAGTGTGGGGAGTGGGAAGGAAATAGTTTTTTCCATAACTATTTCCAAGTCCTAATCCAAAAAATCCGCCGTTAGCCAGACTGATCATCGATTGCTTGATCTGATGCAAGTTTTCTGGTCTGACAGTTTCTGGATTTAAAAATGACTCGATTCTGATTCGCATATAGTCCCAATTCATTATAACAATTGATAGAAATGTCAGTGAAACTCCCGCAGTAGCCATCATGTGCTGCACTTTGGCACCACCAAGAAAGAGCATTACGAAAGAAATAATCAGAATCATAGTTGTGGTGCTTAAATCCGGTTGTATTATTACTAGCATAACAATGGAGCCAATAGCCAGGATGCATGTTAAAAACCCATTATAAAAATCTTTTATATGCTCTCGTTTTTCATGAATGAACGCCGCCAGAAATATGATCAGTGCGATACGAGCAATATCACTAGTTTGAATTGAGATAGACCCTAAATACAGCCAGCGCGAAGGTGAAGATGTCCCTTGAATCATATTCATAACCAATGTCAAAACCAATAAACCAACTGCACCGCCCAATATGTGCAATGACCATTCTTTTAGTTTGCGATAATCAACCATCATGAAAAAAAACATGAACACGACACCTACCAGCAAGCGCTTTAAATGAGCTTGCAGATATAACGTGTCCGTTCGATTGCTAGTGATCTCCAATGAGCGAATGGAACTGGCGCTGAAAAGCATCACGGTGCCGAACACACAAAGGACAACGATCGCCCCCAAGAGAAATTTATCATATTTTTTTACGATAATATTCAGGTAGCTCACGCGAATTCTTTTAATCCTTGCACCAGTTCCCGGAAAACATCACCACGATGTTCAAAATTTTCGAATTGGTCAAAACTGGCACAGCCCGGAGACAACAGGACGACGTCCCCGGGTTGCGCATTAGAATGGGCGACCTCAACGGCGGACTTAAGACTTCCGCAAGAACGCAGTCTCACCGCATCCCTTAATACCATTGCGATCGCTTCTTCTGACTCACCTATGGTAAGCACTTCTTTCACTTTGTGGGTATGTGGGTATAGTGAAAGAAAATCTCCTCCTTTATCCTGTCCACCCAAGATGAGCAGGATTGGGCTATCGAAGCTGTCCAAGGCAACCTTTACCGCATCAACATTGGTTGCTTTCGAATCATTTATATATGCAACACCATTAATTTCTCCAACATGCTCCAACCGATGTGGGACTCCGCAAAATGATAACATAACATCTGCAATCCTGGATGACGCAATGCCCAATAGGCTAGCCGAGGTAGCTGATCCGAGGTAGTTGGATAGATTGTGCTTACCGGGCAAAGCGATGTCATCCAGGTTGATCAGTATGGCGTGCTCCTGATCATAAATCTTGGTTGCGTTTAGCTTAAATAAAACATTAGTATCAAATTTCAAACTAAAGGGAATCTTTTTTGCCTGGGCCGGTGCGATCCGTTCAGTCAGCAATTCATCATCCCCATTGAAAACCAGGAAATCATCCTGGGTTTGATTAGACCACATATTCATCTTGGCCGCAACGTAATCATCCATATCATCATAGCGGTTTAAGTGGTCAGGGTAGAGGTTCAGAAATAGTGATATGTAAGGCTTAAAATGCCGAATAAATTCCATTTGAAAACTGGAAATTTCTAATACATGAACGCGATCAGGATTATGATCAGTTAAATCGTTGCGAACAACATCTGCAAATGGATTGCCGACATTCCCGGAAAGCACAGGATCAACATCATCAGTCTTGCACATTTCATACAACATGTGAACAGTGGTCGTCTTTCCGTTCGAACCTGTGACCGCAAGGATCGGTGCCATGGTGAACCAACTGGCGAATTCAATTTCACTCACGATAGGAATGTTATTATCTTGTGCATTAATAATGATGTCTGAATCCTTTGGCACACCTGGCGAAATAATCCATAGATCCGCTTCATGGATCTTTTCAGTATGTCCACCTGTTTCGCCAGCCATACCTTGATTTATTAGTTTCTTTAATGCATTTTGCACTTCTTCCGAATCTGACATATCACTGATAAATACATTGGCACCCAACTCGTAAGCCAGCTGTGCAGCAGCAACACCACTACGCGCTAGACCAATAACAGTTACATTCTTGCCATTTAGATCGATCGTATCTTTTCTGGAAATATCCATATCAGAAAACAGAAAATATTGCTAATAAAGAAACGATAAAAATCACAGATGTAATTGTTAATAAAATGATTTGCAGCCAAGGTTTATGTCTTTCATCTTCGTAATAATCCATACTAACGAATCTTGAATGTTGTAAGTGAGAATAATGCTAACAGCAGGCCTATGATCCAGAAACGGACAACGACTCTGGATTCCGGCCAGCCTTTTAATTCAAAATGATGATGAATGGGCGCCATCATGAATAGACGCTTTCCTGCGCCTTGCTTGTTTTTTGTATAACGATAGTAAATCACCTGGAGCATGACAGAGACGGCTTCCCAGACAAAAACACCACCAATAATGAACAGCAATAATTCTTTCTTAAGCAGTACCGCAAGCGTACCTAAGGCTGCGCCGGTTGATAAGGAACCCACATCACCCATAAACACTTCAGCCGGTGTCGCATTGAACCATAGATAACCGATGCAGGCGCCGGTAATTGCGGCAGTGAAAATGGTAAGCTCTCCTGCTCCGGGAAGATAGATAATATTCAAGTAACTGGAAAAATCCACACGGCCGCTGATGTAAGCGATGGCGGCAAAGACAGTAAAACAGGTAGCCAGCAGCCCCGCTGCCAGTCCATCTAGACCATCGGTCAGATTGACAGCATTAGACGTCCCGGTGATCACTAATATGATAGCCAGCGGATAAAAATATCCAAAATCCAATTCCAGGTTTTTGAAAAAGGGCACGCTGGTTACGCTTTTGAATTCTGCAAAAATAGGATTATTAAATATCCAAAAACTGATGATAAAACCCAAAAGTACTTGGCCAATGAGTTTGTAGCGTGCCACCAGCCCTTTTTTCATTTTCTTTACGACTTTCAGGTAATCATCCATAAATCCGATAATACCCATCCACACCAGGGAAAACATTACAATCTGGATGTAGACATTGGTCAAATCTGTAAGGAGTAAGGTCGGAATGAGGACTGAACCGATGATCATGAGTCCGCCCATGGTCGGTGTACCGCGTTTTTTCTGGTGGCTAGCCGGGCCCTCATGACGGATCTCTTCACCAATTTGATACTTGTGGAGCATACGAATAATCCAAGGCCCAATCAGAAAAGTGAAAATTAATGCCAGGATTGCTGCGGCTGCAGCACGGAAAGTGATATATTGAAAAATATTAAACGGTGAGAAAACGTCACGTAAAGGATAGAGTAAATGATACAGCATCAGTTATTTGCCAACCCTTCAATGATGGTTTCCATGGCCATGCCGCGAGAACCTTTGACCAAAATTTTATCGCCTGCTTCTACCCATTTTTTTAATGATGTTAGTAGATCTTGTTTCGTATCAAAATGCTGATGATAGACTGAATCATTCAAAGCACTGTCTGTTGTAGTCGTTTCATTGCCCGTTGAAAAAACAGCATCTAATTCCATTGCTATGCAATGTTCACCAATTTGACGATGATGTGCTGCTGACCCATCACCGAGTTCAAACATATCGCCAAAAACCAGCACTCTGCGGCCGTTGCCGCTGAATGCTTTCAAATAATCAATTGCGGCCAGGGTAGAAGTCAGGTTAGCGTTATATGTATCATCAATTATGGTTATATTATTTAATTGCTTCACTTCGCAGCGGCCTTGAGGAGCTTGAAAAGATTTTACTTTTTCACGAAATGTATCCCAATCGATGCCCCAATGGATTGCTATTGCAGACGCAGCGATTACATTTTTCACAAAAGATAGATTATGAGAACCAGTTACTATTTCTTCCGCATCGATTGTAACTGTAATTGTACCATCTTCTTCATGGTGGATATCGGCAGGAAAATCACAATTAGGTGTTAAGCCATACGTTATTGAATCGCCTCTAATATTAAGACCGCGAATTTGCTCATCCGCCATGTTGACAAAAGCTATACCATTCTCCAGGATATTAAACAAGGCACCTTTCGTCCGTGCCACTTCTTCGATCGATCCGAACCCTTCAAGATGGGCCGGTGCAATATTTGTGATCAAGCCATGAGTGGGTTCAGCGATATCACACAGATATGCAATATCGCCAGGTTGATTGGCGCCCATTTCAATAATTGAAACTGTGTGTTCAGTTGCAAGCTGCAGTAAAGTCAATGGCAATCCAACGGATGTATTATAATTCCCGGTTGTGGCATGCACATGTTCTTTATCAGCAAAAATATGCTTCAATAATTCTTTGGTG
>CATMBH010000069.1:0-6785 GCA_950063985.1 uncultured Fidelibacterota bacterium | reverse complement strand
GGCAATATCCAAGATGAGGATTATCGCCATGCCAGGGATAATTTGAAAAAAGAAGTGTCTGAAATACTAATGTTATTAAATAAATAGATTTGAGTTTTTTCATTGCTTACTGTATCAAATATTTCAAAGTCTTTTCATTATAAGCCCGTTTTAAAGAATATCCATTTTTCTGTATCGACAGGTGAAACAACTGCTTTAATCGGCAAAAATGGAGCGGGTAAATCAACATTGCTACGTATTCTGGCAAAAATTTCCACTCCGGAAGAAGGACAAATAGAATTCAATGGAAACGATTTATTCGATGGTGTAGCGGCCCATCGACAGGGAATCTATTATTGTGGCCACGCTCCCGGTTTGTATCCATCGTTAACTGCGGGTGAAAATCTATACTATTTCAGTGCTTTTCATGGCTGCAAAACTGAAACTGAAAAAATTAATTTAGTTTTGCAGGATTTTGATTTATTAGATGCTGTCAATGAACCGGTAAAAGTGTATTCCCAGGGAATGATGCAGCGATTAAAACTGGCTTTATTAGAATTAATCGATTGGTCATTGCTATTGATTGATGAACCCTTCAATGGATTAGATTTCTCGGGTCAGGAATTTGCAATGAAAAAAATGCATTCATGGCAAAATGGTAGGAGAAGTATCATTTTTGTCGATCATGATATAGATCGTGTTTTGGAATTATCCTCTCGAGTTATGGTTTTAGATCAACATTCGATCGTGTTGGATGAACCTGCTTCATTTCCAGATCTGGCAAGTAAAATTACTGAATTAATGAATTAGCATGTTTACGACGCTACTCAAAAAAGAAATATTTGTCGAACTTCGAAATAAAGAAGTCATTTTATCAATGCTGTCGTTTGGCCTTACTGTATTATTGATTTTTGCTTTTTCTTTGAGTGGAGATCCAAAGATAATCCATGAAATAGCGCCGGGCTTATTCTGGTCATTGGTTGTATTGAGTTCAACGTTGGGTCTGCATCGGTTGTTTAGCCAGGAAAAAGACTTTGATGCTTTTGCTAGCTTAATAGCGGCCCCTATTGACCGGGGTACACTTTATTTAGCCAAGTGGGTGAGTGGTATCATGTTTCTTTCGGTTACAGAATTATTAATCATTTTGCCATTTTTCTTATTTTTAGGGTTGTCGTTTCCTGTATCATTTTTTCCAGGAATTGGAATTGTCCTATTAGGAAATTTGGGAATTGTCGCTGTGGGTGTCATCGTTTCCGGATTGGCAATGCGGGCAAAAATGAGCGCTGTATTATTACCAGTCTTACTTTTTCCATTAATTACACCATTGCTCATCGCCTGCGTCAAAGCAACAACAGGATGGTATCATGTTTTACCTTTCAGCCATTGGCAATTTTGGGTGCTGATCATAGCAACCTATGTTGTAATATTCGGTCTCGCGGGATATATATTTTTTGACCATATAATAGAAGAATAATGTCTTTTCTTTTTCAAGATCGCAGAACACGCAGCTTACTCATCATAACCGTCATTTTGATGGCAGTGAATCTTTATACCATTTTTGTAATTACGCCCATGGTTTCAGAACAACATTGGGCGCAGAAGATATTTTACGTTCATGTACCTATCGCCTGGACAGGGTTCTTATCCTATTTTGTCGTTATGGTAGCAGGAATATTTTTTCTTCTCAAAAAAGATGCTTATTGGGATAGAGTTGGATTAGCGGCTGCAGAGATTGGTACGTTATTTATAGTGCTTGTTTTGATTACTGGTCCAATATGGGCAACACCAATTTGGGGCCGGCCCTGGATTTGGGAGCCGCGACTAACCACGACGTTAATCCTATTTATGATCTATGTCGGCTATTTTATGTTACGAGAATTTGGCGGCCACCCGGAAAGAGTTGCCCGCTACGCAGCAGTTTTAGGCATTCTGGCCTTCATAGACGTTCCTCTCATTTTTTATTCTGTTAAATTTTGGGCCCCTCAGTTTCAATTGCATCCCCAGGTGGAAATAGTTCAGCAGCCGGATGGCATTTTAAAACCTTTCTTTTTTTCATTATGCACATTCACTGTTTTATACATACTCATGTTGCGATTTCGAGTTAAAATCCTGAATTTCCGTCATCAGATAAAGATAAATAATGTATAATTTTTTAGACTACTGCCTCGCTGCATACGGGATTGTATTTATTACGTTAATCGCATGGTTTGTGGCGCAGATAAAAATTGAAAAAAATTTAAACAACAATTCAAATAATTAAGGGATTACAAGAATGAAGCGCAAAATTGTTCACGTGGTAGGAACAGGCACCATCGGTGAACCACTCATTGGCTTGCTGACAGATTATAAAAGTCAGTTGGGCATTGATGAAATAACATTTCATAAAAACACACCGTTGATGGGTGATCGGTCAAAGGTGTTTGACCTCCAGCGTCGAGGCGCCCGTTTAGCCGTTAATGCTGACCGCTTTCAGGGCTTCAAAGATTTGGGCATGGATCCGGATTTTGAAACAGAGGACGCAATAAAACGGTCATCAGTTGTGATTGATTGTACACCGAAGGGTATTGGCCACAAGAATAAAGAAAATTACTATCAGAAGTTTGCTGGGGACGTAAAGGGCTTTCTGGCGCAAGGCAGTGAGAATGATTTTGGCAAAAAATATGCCCGCGGTATTAATGATACATTCATCAATAATGATGATCAATTCATCCAGATCGTTTCCTGCAATACACATAATCTTGCTTGTATTACCAATACGTTGGCACTGAAGAATTTTACTCCAGATAACCTGGTAGAAGGAAAATTTGTCTGTATTCGCCGGGCAAATGATATCAGTCAACCAGGAGGATTCATTCCATCACCGCAGGTTGGTGGCCACCTTTCAGAAAAATACGGCTCTCATCACGCAGTGGACGCCTCTGGTCTTTTCAATACTATGAATTTGAATCTGAATTTGTTCTCATCTGCGATGAAGACAAACAGCCAGTACATGCATATTCTATGGTTCAACTTGAAGGTAAAGGAGCCAATCACCCTGCAAATTGTGATGGACAGGTTAAAGGCAAATCCCCTTGTTGCCATGACACAAAAAGACATGACCAGCTCTGTATTCTCATTTGGAAGGGATCATGGCCATTACGGAAGAATTTTAAACGAGACAGTGGTGGTTGAACAAACGTTGAACGTCCGCAATGAACATGAAATAACCGGTTTCTGTTTTACACCTCAGGACGGCAATTCAATATTAAGCAGTATTGCAGCTACAGAACGATTTTTGTTTCCACATGCATATGATGATAAGATCCAATGCCTGGCGGAACTCTTTTATTCTGAAATTTGAGTGTTCAAGTTCATAAGGTCATCACTGGACCGTTTCAGGAAAATTCCTATTTAATATTTGATACTGAAACCCGGGAAGGTGTTTGCATCGATCCCGGCGATGATGCACCTGCAATTATTGCCATGATCAACAATAATGATTGTATACCATTGGCAATCATTAATACTCATGCTCATTTGGATCATATTGGCGCTGTATCTGCACTGCAGAAGCAGTGGGATATACCTTTTTATCTACACAAGGATGAATCTGAGGTTCTTGATACCTATGAAGAAACATGCAGATTGTTCAACGTAACAGCTGGAGAAAAACCTGCTGTTGATTTTTGGATAGAAGATGAATCACTACTTACATTTGGAAATTTATCATTTACGCCATTATTCACTCCTGGCCACACACCGGGAGGAACGACCTATATTATTGAAGACCATGTATTTGTCGGAGATACTCTTTTCAGGGGTTCAGTAGGCAGAACAGATTTGCCTGGCGGGGATTGGACTACTTTAGAGGAATCTCTTTTGAAAATGATGGAAAAAATAGCACCGGAACACGTGCTACATTCTGGCCACGGTCCAGATACAACAATGGACGTGGAAAGAATGGAAAACCCCTTTTTATTTTCACTAATAAACCGAGTAAATTAGCGGTTATAATGATAAATAGAAGGTTATGGGTTAATATCATTAAACTGACTAAATGAAGATATCAGAAAAAATAGCAAATTATAAAGCACAAGGTAAAACGTTTTACAGTTTTGAGTTTTTTCCACCAAAAACAGATTATGGGCTGGATAACCTATATAGTAGGATTGATAGAATGGCATCCTTTCAACCAGCCTATATCGATATTACCTGGGGTGCAGGAGGGTCCACCGCTGATAAAACTCTGGGAATGTGTAAAACAATCCAGAAGTATTTTGGTTTGGAAGTTATGATGCACCTTACCTGTACAAATATGCCAGTGTCATCAATCAAAAAAGTACTTACAGAAGCGAAAGAAAATGGTCTATCCAATATATTAGCTCTAAGAGGAGATCCACCAGATGGATCCTCTTCTTGGAAGCAACATGAAAATGGATTTCGCTGTGGTGCTGATCTTGTACGTTATATCAGAAAAGGATTTGGGAATTATTTTTTCTTAGGTGTTGGTGGTTACCCTGATGGCCATCATGAGCAAAGTGATCTTGATATTGATATATCCTTTCTCAAGGAAAAAGTGGATGCAGGATCGGACATTGTGGTGACTCAACTATTTTATGATGTGGATAAATTCCTGTTTTTTAGAGATAAATGCATTAAATCAAATATAAAAGTACCCATAATCCCGGGGATCATGCCTATTCATAATTATGCTAGGTTTTTGAAATTTACCCAATTTTGTCAGGTTAGTATTCCTGACTCAGTTTCTACGCAATTAGAATCTATAAAGAATGATGATTCCAGCGTGATTAATTATGGCATTGATCAGGCGGCGGAAATGTGTCAAAAACTAATTGAAAATGGTGTGCCTGGTTTACATTTTTATACACTGAATCTGGAACATTCTGTTTCAGAAATATTAAAATCACTTGGTTTTGATTCATCCCGAAGTACCCTTAGGGAATTACCATGGCGGCAATCAGCATCAGATGATAGGAAAACAAGTGAAGATGTACGCCCAATATATTGGAGTAATAGACCTGTAAGCTATTTAACGCGTACAGAAAACTGGGATGATTTTCCTAATGGTCGATGGGGTGATATAGCAAGTCCATCATTTGGTGAACTCAATCAATATCATGCTATTAGAGCTGGTTCTAAGAGTGATAAAGTAAAAGCCCGAAGAAAAAAGATGTGGGGGGAACCTAAATCTATCAAAGATATAACTGATGTTTTTGTGTCATTCTGTAAGGGGAAAATAAATAGTTTACCATGGTGTGAAATACCACTAGCAATAGAGAGTCAACAAATTTCTAGTGATCTGATCAATTTTAACGAGTTGGGATTTTTTACTATTAACTCTCAGCCAAAAGTAAATGGCGCACCATCAGAAGATGTTGAGGTCGGCTGGGGTGGGCCAGGTGGAAGGGTTTATCAAAAAGCCTATCTGGAGTTTTTTACATCTAGGGATAAATTAGATGGATTACTAAAAAGCATGGAGTCAACAGATAATATTTCCTATCAGGCCATAAATGTTGATGGTGATTTAATTACAAACTTACTAGAAAATAGTGTCATGGCTGTAACGTGGGGTATTTTTCCAGGTAAGGAAGTTATTCAACCTACCATTGTAGATGCACGGTCATTTTTAATCTGGAAAGATGAAGCCTTCAGTTTATGGATGGATGATTGGGCTTCAATATACAAAGCGAAATCTGAATCATATGAAATCATAAAAGAAATATATGACACCTATTACTTAGTTAATGTTGTTGATAATGATTATGTCGCTGGCAATATGCTGCAACAAATTCTTAAATCATGAAAAATCCTAAATTAAACCAGTTTGAAAAATCACTAGTTGGACATTTATACTCCCAGAGCCGTATTAAATCCGATCAGCGAGTAATAATTGCAGTATCTGGCGGAAAGGATTCTATGGCTTTGCTGCATTCCATGGATAAAACTGCCCAGATGTTAAACATAGCAATTGATGCCGTACATGTGAATCATCATCTACGAGACGATTCCTATAAAGATCAAGCTTTAGTAGAAAAAACTTGTACGAAACTCAAAATTAATCTAATAATTGATCATTTGGATCCGGCTACCAAGTTAAAGGGTGAAAGTTTAGAGATGTGGGCAAGAACACGCAGGTATCGATCACTAGAACGCATCCGTAAAGAAATTAATGCGGATTGGATTTTTACTGCTCACCATGGCAATGATCAAATAGAAACAATTCTTTTACATCTATCACAGGGAACTGGTATACATGGATTAAGAGGTATTCATGATATTCAAGGCCACATTTTACGACCTTTGCTTGGTTTTTCTCGTATTGATATAGATCAATATGCTGCTGAAATGAATATATCGTGGGTAGATGATAGCTCAAATGCGGATGAAACAATTCCTCGAAATTATCTACGACGAAATATTGTCAAGTTATGGGAAAAATCAGATCCCAATTTAGTTAAGGCGTTCTATGAAGTTAGTAAACATGCTAAGGATGCAGATGAAGCACTGCAATTCGCAGCAAACATGTTTATACCCGATATCATAAAACAAAAGACTAGAGTATCCATTAAATTGGATGAAGTTCGATTACTCGCAATACCACCACTACTGCGTATAATTTTGTTACGAGAATTAATGGATTCTGCTGAACCTTGGAGAAGATTCGTTTACAGTGGTTTAAAAACGTTTTTTAAGAGCGCTGACACTGGACAGATTTTCCAGTTGCCAGACGAGTGGCAGATACTTAAAAATCGTAAACAATTCATATTAACGAGAAAAAATTTGCGTGAGAGAAAACCAATCACAGT